>CAZSVG010000001.1:0-6662 GCA_964610195.1 uncultured Candidatus Cloacimonadota bacterium
AGAATCCGAAGTCAGGGAATTTTACTTAGCTCATGCAGACAGGTTCTATTCAGAACAGCAAGTGGTAATCGAATACATCTTCCTGCAAGATCCCGATGCCCAGCACAAAGATCTGATTGATAAAATTTCCGGCTGGTTGAGCGAACAGGTTCCGTTTTCGTTAATCCAAATCAGTTTTGGTACTGATCTGGGATATCCTCAAAATAATCCGATTCCTATCAGGGAGCTATCTGTCAGTATCTACGAAATGATCAGAAAGCTTCAGGTGGGGCAGATAGAGGGACCGGTTTATTTCGATGATGGATGGTTGATTATCAGAAAAGTCCGGGATATCCCCTCCAGAATAAAACCTTATGATGAGATCAGAGTTGACTTATATGATGAACTTCTGCATACCAGAGCTGATAGTATTGCTTACGAATCAGCCCGTCAGTATTTTCTGGAAATAAACAGGATTAGTGATTTGACCAATATAAAAGATTCTCTTCTGGTATTTGAGACAGATAAAAAAGGGATCAATGATCTCTTTCCCCCTCTGGGTGATATTTCTGCCTATGCCCAGAGGATAATCAATCTTCGAAGCAATGAAAAACTCAATACCCTTTTTAGAAATGATAATGGGTATGGGGTGATTTTTCTGCTCAGTAAAAAGATTAATCAACAATACTCATTTGAAGAGTCACTTCCCATGATTTCCCGAATGATCTCTGCTGACCAGAGAACGACAAACGCCCAAAACTATATGATCCAGTTAAGGGAAATGATCATCTCTGGAACCGATCCCGATTCTCTGCTAATCTTCTTTGGTGGTTGGAAAAAAGAGACCAATTTGACCTTGAGCAGTATCATTCCCCAGATCAAATACAGCAATTTGATTATTAATGATGCAAACAAACGGGAAGTTGGTGAAATAAGTCATGTGATCAAAATTGATGATGATAAATATGCATTCTATCAGGTTGATAGAAAGAGAAGTGTCGGGAGAGATTCTTTTCACTTTGTCAGAGATGACTATCGCGAATATGTAGCCGATGTAGAGTTCCGAAAATGGCTAAATCAATACCGGGAAAGACAAATTGTAGAAAAGTTTTGACGTTTTACCTTGACAT
Organism: uncultured Candidatus Cloacimonadota bacterium; assembly: GCA_964610195.1. Taxonomy (GTDB): domain Bacteria; phylum Cloacimonadota; class Cloacimonadia; order Cloacimonadales; family JAJBBL01; genus JAHYIR01. Next base: position 1,110 of record CAZSVG010000001.1, read on the forward strand.
ATTTACCCCTTTTTCGAGGTTGTTTGCAATGAAAGAACGGTTGGCGGGATAGCTCAGTTGGTAGAGCAGAGGCCTGAAAAGCCTTGTGTCCCCAGTTCAAGTCTGGGTCCTGCCACCATATTAATATTACATGATATTGATTGAAGATAATTTACCGCAGAAAAGACTTCACCTGAAAAATACTAATACTGTTTTTTTTTCCAGACCTTTTGTAACAACCTTAGATTCAACAAAAACCGCTAATTCCCATTTCCATGGAAATTATTGTTTACAGAAAATGCTTGAAATAAAAGAAAGTCTTTGTATATACGTTAACTTAATGTAAGTAATCAAGGAGAGAGAATAATCATGGCTAAGAAGATTGAAAAAAGCCGCGACGGGGCAATCATACTGGAAGAAGATTCACCTGAAAAGATGGAAGTTGATAATGTTGAGGTAGATGCTTCCGAAGACTTTAAAAAGACACCGGTTTATATTTATTATAACTGGTGTAAAAAGTGTGGTATCTGTGTTTCATTTTGTCCTACCGGAACATTGGGACGGAAGGCAGATGGAACCCCTTATGTAAAGAATCCTGAAAAATGTATCCATTGTGAAACCTGTGACCGTCTTTGTCCTGATTTTGCCATTACTGGTGTTAAAAAATAGGGGGAAGGGATATGGATAAAGAAGCGAAAAAAATCAAAAAAACCGACAAAAACAAGATAGTGATACCAAACAAAGAAAAAGAACCTCCAAAAAAATGGGTTCTAATGCAGGGAAATGAGGCAGTTGCCAAGGCGGCAATGGATGTTGGACTCAACTTCTTTGCCGGTTATCCGATAACTCCTTCCACTGAAATTTCTGAAATTCTGGCAGAAGAGTTACCCCTCAATAGAGGTGCCTATATCCAGATGGAAGATGAAATCGCCAGTATTTGTGCAGTTATTGGGGCATCTCTGGCTGGTGCTAAAGCCATGACCGCTACCAGTGGACCCGGTTTTTCTCTCATGCAGGAAGGGATAGGTTATGCTAAAATGACCGAAACTCCCTGTGTTGTCGTTAATGTTCAGAGAGCCGGACCAAGTACAGGATTACCAACCAAACCATCTCAAGGTGATATAATGCAGTCTCGTTGGGGTTCACATGGTGACTCTCCAGCAATAGTGTTATATCCTGATTCTGTCAGAGAAACCTATGAACTGACGATCAGAGCATTCAATCTTTCCGAGAAATATCGAACCTGTGTTGTTTTACTGTTGGATGAGGTTTTGGGTCATATGCGTGAGGCGATCAGTCTTCCGGATATGTCAAAATTCAGGATTGTCAACCGCTTGAAACCTACAGTTCCACCAGAATGGTATAAGCATTATGATGAAGATCAAAAGTATCTTTCACCTCTGGCCAGCTACGGAGAGGGTTACCGTTTTCATGTTACCGGATTAGCTCATGATATTTATGGTTTTCCCACCAACAAACCGGTCGAAATAGCTACCATGATGAAGAGACTAAAGAAAAAGATAACCCAGAATATCAGAGATATTGTGCAGATTGAAAGTTTTATGATGGAAGATGCCAAGGTAGCAGTCTTTGCTGTTGGAATCTTGGCCCGGGCAGCCAAATCAGCGGTCTTGGCAGTTAGAAAAGAGGGTTATAAAGTAGGCTTACTTAGACCTTTAACGATCTGGCCCTTCCCTGATGATGCCGTTCGGAAGATGCTTAAAAATGTTGATACTGTTATTGTTCCTGAATTGAATCAGGGTCAATTGGTACATGAAGTTGAAAGATTAACCAAAGATAAGGAAGATAGTGATATCAAAAAAATGCAGAAAGCAAACGGAGAGTTAATAACGCCAAATGAGATCTACAAAAAGATTAAGGAGGTGTTATAATGGGTAGTGTATCTCAAAAAGTAGTCCATCAGTATCTGAGACATAATAAAAAATTTCCCAATGTCTGGTGTGCGGGTTGTAGTATTGGTATAGTATTGGGTTCGGTCATCAGAGCAATAGCAGAATTACAGATTCCTAAAGATGATATCATGATGATTTCTGGTATCGGATGCTCGAGCAGAATGCCGGTCTATGTCGATTTTAACTCGCTTCATACGCTGCATGGTCGTCCAATAGCCTTTGCTACCGGAATCAAACTCTTTAAACCACACATGAAAGTGATCGTTATTACCGGTGATGGTGATGCCACAGCCATTGGCGGAAATCATTTTATCCATGCCGCCAGAAGAAATATCGATATCACTGTGGTATTGATCAATAATCATATTTATGGAATGACTGGTGGACAATTTTCTCCGACAACTCCTACCGGAGATATAGCAACTACCTGTCCCCACGGGAATATCGATCCACCTTTCGACATCTGTCGGTTAGCGATCGGTGCCGGAGCAACATTTGTCGCCAGAACTACTGCCTTCCATTCTCTGGAAACCCAGAATCTAATCAAAGATGCTATTCTGCATAACGGCTATTCATTGGTAGAGGTAATATCAGCATGTCCGGTAATTTATGGTCGCCTAAACAAAAAGGGAAATGCTTCCCGTATGATGGAACAAATGCGTGATAATTCAGTCAGTATTAAAGCAATAGATAAGTTACCACCAGATAAAGTCGAGGGTAAAATTATCAGAGGTATTCTGAAACAAGATGCCAATCTACCGGAATTTACTGCCCGATATGCCCAATTAGTAGAGAACTTGATTGCAGATAGGGATAAGGAGGCATAAATGAAGATTTCTGAACGCAAGATGATAGAAGTAAGATTAAGTGGCAGTGGTGGACAGGGCTTAGTTTTAGCAGGGATAGTCCTGGCAAATGCCGCCGTTAATGATCGCAAAAGAGTAACCCAGACTCAGAGTTATGGTCCGGAATCCCGAGGAGGAGCCAGTCGAGCGGATGTGATTGTCAGTTCTGAGGAGATATTCTTCCCGGAAGCTACCAGATTTGATATCTTAATGGCTTTAACCCAGGAAGCATGTGATAAATTCCTCTTTGATCTGAAGGAAGATGGTATTCTGATAGTTGACAACTCAATCGTAAAGAACATCTCATTATTAAGTTCGACTGTATATGAACTCCCCTTTACTGAAATTGCCCTGGAAAAGTTAGGTTCTCCACTCCCGACTAATATCCTGTCATTATCATTTCTGGTAAAGATATCCGGAATCGTGTCGGAGCAGGGTTTGAAAAAAGCCATTGAAACTACAGTAAAAAAATCGTTCGTAGATGTAAATCTTAAAGCCATGAAATTGGGTTTCGATTTGGCTAAAAAGTATAAGTAAATTGGCTCAATCCAACATCAGGAGAAAGATTAGATGATCAAAAAGATTAATCATATCGGAATAGCAGTTAAAGACCTTGATAGAGCAATCGAGTTTTATCGAAAAATGGGATTAGAGGTTAGCAATACTGAAGTTGTCGAGTCACAAAAAGTCATTGTGGCTTTTATACCTGTAGGAGATACCAGAATAGAATTATTGGCAGCTACCTCTGCAGATAGTCCCATAGCTAAATTTATCGAGAAGAAGGGCGAGGGTATTCATCATCTGGCATTTGATGTCGATGACGTCAAAACTCACATCAAGGAAGCTTCCGAGAATGAGATAGAACTTATTGACCATGTTCCCAGACCGGGGGCTCACAATTCTTTAATAGCTTTTCTGCATCCCAAATCAACAGGTGGGGTATTGATCGAATATTGCCAGGAATCTTAACTACAATCAAAAAAACAGATAATATATTGAAATATATCAACAACTGTTCAATTTAAATTAACAGACGGCAGTCTAAAATATTTTTTAACGGGGTATTGATGTCCATAGAAGAAAAAGTACAAAAACTGATCCAGAAGCGAGAAGAAGCTCGTCTTGGTGGTGGAGAGAAAAGAATACAGTCTCAACATGAAAAGCATAAAATGACTGCTCATGAGCGACTCCAGATCCTCCTTGATCCTGACAGTTTCGAAGAATATGATATGTTTGTGACTCATCAATGTCATGATTTTGACATGCAAGCAACGACCTATCTCTCTGATGGTGTAATAACAGGATGCGGTTCCATCAATGGTCGTCAGGTCTTCGTTTTTGCCCAGGATTTTACGGTTTTTGGCGGATCATTATCCAAAGCCCACGCCGATAAAATCTGCAAGATCATGGATATGGCCATGAAGGTGGGGGCTCCGGTCATCGGTCTCAACGATTCTGGTGGAGCCCGCGTTCAGGAGGGTGTTGATGCCCTGGCAGGCTATGCAGAGATATTCTGGCGTAATGTTATGGCTTCGGGAGTGGTACCTCAAATTTCCGCGATAATGGGCCCTTGCGCCGGAGGGGCTGTTTATTCCCCGGCGATCATGGATTTTATCATCATGAATAAAGAAAACAGCTATATGTTCGTAACCGGTCCGAAAGTAGTAAAAACGGTACTAAATGAAGATATTTCTACAGAAGATCTCGGTGGGGCTTATTTACATTCAACCCATAGTGGTGTAGCCCATTTTATGACGGAAAATGAAAAAGAGACTCTGCTCATGATCAGGAAATTGATCAGTTTTTTGCCGTCCAATAATATGCAAGACCCGCCTAATATAGCCAATACAGATCCAATAGACAGACTGGTTAATGAATTGAATGAAATTGTCCCCGATAATCTCAATAAATCTTACGATATACTTGATGTGATCAATGCCATTGTCGATAATGAAGATTTCCTGGAAGTTGCCAAATATTATGCCCAGAATGTGGTGGTTGGTTTCGCCAGAATGAATGGTTATCCGGTTGGCATAGTAGCCAATCAACCGAAAGTATTAGCCGGCTGTCTGGATATCAATGCCTCCATAAAAGCAGCCCGGTTTGTTCGCTTCTGTGATTGTTTTAATATTCCGCTGGTAGTACTGGAAGATGTCCCTGGTTTTTTGCCCGGGTATAATCAAGAAGCCAATGGGATAATTCGTAATGGAGCCAAATTGATGTATGCCTTTGCTGAAGCGACTGTACCTAAGATCACGGTCATTTTAAGAAAAGCTTACGGTGGTGCCTACTGTGTGATGAATAGTAGACATATGAGGGCCGATGCCGTATATGCCTGGCCTACTGCTGAAATAGCCGTCATGGGACCAAAGGGTGCGGTAGAAATTGTCTTCCGTAAAGATATGAAGAATGTCGAAGATGTTGATAAACTAATAGCTCAGAAAGAACAGGAGTATATTGATAAATTTGCCAATCCATATAAAGCCGCCCAAAAAGGATATATTGATGATGTGATCATCCCGGCAATGACCAGATTCAGGGTAATAAAAGCTCTGGAAACTTTTGCATCCAAGAAAGACAGTATCCCCCTTCGTAAACATGGGAATATGCCATTATAACAGGAGATCATGAGGAAAATCGAATTTAGACCAACTATGCTAAAAAACCTAAGCATTCTTTTATTGATGATATCTATAGCTATAGTCTTTATTGAACCGGTTTATGGTTTATATGAAAAGAAAGTTAAATATAGCTACTCAGAAACCACCACTCTCTCAGAGCTATCAAAGCAATTAAGTATTCCTACAAGTAAACTG
>CAZSVG010000001.1:6672-9549 GCA_964610195.1 uncultured Candidatus Cloacimonadota bacterium
TTGGGAGAGCTTGGAATAAACAGTGATCAAGTTAAAAGTGCTCAACATCTTTTCAGAAAGAGAATATGGGGTTTTAGCTGGAATATAGTTTTAGTTGGAATGTTGGTAATCTTCTGTAGTCTTTCTCTGACCGGATTCTTTATCGGATTATTAAGCAAAGTGGTCATCTTTTCCGAAAAGCCTCCCACCAAGCCATTAGCTGTTAAGGCTAAAACAAAAAAAAGAGAACCGACAAAGGTTAAGATAAGTGATATCAAATCAAGAGATGCCGGTTATAATGCTGTTGTTGCTGCAATCACTGCTTTACATTTTCATCTTCAGGAGGCAGAGGAGATCAGTAAAATGACATTATCCTGGAAAAGAGAACCGGTAAGTGTCTGGAAAACTTCGGGTAAATTTACCATGCCCAATAGAATTATTCATGAAATTAAAAAGGGTTAACAATTTTAGTAAAGGGGATAGGGAACAAATCCAATCCAATCAGGTAAATCAAGATGAAGAAATATAAAATGATCATTAACGGAGAGAAGTACGAGGCCAAAGTGCTCTCCTATAAGGGAAACGAAGCCAAGGTCAACGTAAATGGTATCGACTACATCATAGAAATTGAACCGGAGAATATCTATCTTTCTCAGCCGGTCATCAAAACGAGTAAATCTTATCTTAATCCAGAGACAATAAGTTCTTCTGGTGTTAAGGCTGCTTCTGGGAAACTTATTGCCCCTATTCCCGGTGTTGTTATCGATGTTCATAAGAAAATCGGTGATGTGGTTGAAGCCGGGGATCCTCTAATCACACTGGAAGCCATGAAAATGGAATCGGAATTAGTGTCTCCCGGTAACGGCAAAATTACTGAAATCAATGTTGCCAAAGGTGACACTGTTCAGGAAGGTGATCTTCTGGTAGTCATTGCAGCTGCTGAATTAAAAGAGTTTCCCAAACAACAACCGGTCATAAAACCAAAAAATGGAGTTAAATCTCCCGTAAGAACTGAACCCAAAAGGGATGGAAACATCAAAGCTCCTATTCCGGGAACAGTAGTTGAGATAAAAGTTAGAGAAGGTGATAAAGTTAACTCTGACGATGTTGTGATTATCCTGGAAGCTATGAAGATGGAGTCGGAGATCACTGCCGGGGTCAGCGGAACAGTTTTAAAAATAATGGTTAGTAAAGGTGCATCTGTCAATGAAGGTGATATCTTGGTTAAGTTAGGGGAGTAATTAAGATGACCGAGTTATGGCAATTTTTCCAGACCACAGGTTTTGTCCAGATAGAGATTACCTATCTCTTCATGATTGTAGCAGGTTTAATTCTGATGTTTCTGGGAATTACCAAGAATTTCGAGCCTTTGCTCCTTATTCCCATCGGTTTCGGTATGGTTCTGGGTAATATGCCCGGGGCTGCCGGTATTGACGAAGCTGGTTCTGTACTCAATATTCTCTATAGTGGTGTTAAATATGGGGTTTACCCTCCCCTGATTTTCCTTGGTATTGGAGCAATGACCGACTTTTCCACCTTGATAGCCAACCCAAAATTGATTATCCTTGGAGCGGCTGCTCAATTCGGAATTTTTGCTACTTTCATCGGTTCACTATTGCTCGGTTTTACAGTTTCAGAAGCCGGTTCTATTGGAATTATCGGGGGAGCCGATGGACCGACCTCCATCTTTTTATCATCACAACTCTCTCCCCATCTGATAGGACCTATTGCCATTGCCGCTTATTCCTACATGGCCCTTGTGCCTGTTATCCAACCGCCGATAATCAAACTACTCACCTCAAAAGAAGAACGGGTTATCAGAATGAAAGCGCCAAGATTGGTCAGTAAAAGAGAGAAGATCCTCTTCCCCTTTGTAGCTTTTATTGTAACTGTTTTAATAGCCCCTCAGGCTTCAATATTGCTTGGAATGCTTTTTCTTGGTAATATTCTGAAAGAGAGCGGAGTTACCGAAAGATTGGCGAATACTGCCAGAAATGCCCTGATCGATATCGTGACGATAGTTCTCGGATTGACTGTTGGTGCAGCCACCAAAGCGGATCTCTTTTTAAGGATCGAATCGATTCAGATTTTCATGCTTGGTGCTTTTGCCTTTGCCATGGCAACGGCAACCGGGGTCTTGTTTGCCAAGATAGTTAATCTTTTCCTCAAAGAGAAGATAAATCCCATGATTGGTGCTTCGGGAGTATCGGCTGTTCCCAATAGTGCCCGGGTAGTTCATGCTGTAGGACAAAAAGAGGACAGGAATAATTTCTTGATTATGCATGCCATGGCTCCGAATGTAGCCGGGGTCATAGGTTCAGCAGTCGCAGCAGGCGTATTGTTGGCAATCTTAGGTAATTAAGAGATAAATTAGTTGGGTTGATTATTTATTTTGTTTTTATAGCATTCTTTCCCGGCAACATAAGTAGCAGCAACATCAGCTGAAGTGCTGAGATAGATCACATAGGAAAGAATATCATCTGAGTTACGCTCAATATTTTTTGGTAATCTGATAAAAACCAGATCAGCCTCTTTACCCTTCTCTATCGAACCAATCAGGTGTTCTTTTTCCAGAACTTTCGCAGCCCCCAGAGTGGAGTAATACAAAGCTTCTGCCAGAGAGACATGATATCCTTCCTGTCTATAAATGAACATTTTCATAATCTGTGGCATATAAAGAGAAGTACCAGCACCCACATCAGAACCGAGTCCAAAGTCTATTTCCTGATCCAATACTCTCTGGAGTGGGAAGGTTCCGCTATGCAAGAAAAAATTGGAATCGGGACAATGGGTAATTTTGCTTTTCTTCTGGGAGATCATGGCCAGTTCCTGGTCGGACAGGTGGATAGCATGCCCCAGGAGGGTTTTTTCTCCCAGAATACCATATTTTTCATAGAC
>CAZSVG010000001.1:9649-26155 GCA_964610195.1 uncultured Candidatus Cloacimonadota bacterium
GTCTGTCCCATGATAATCCGTAACTCGGCAGCCCGGGCTTTCTGAAAGGCAATATCACATGCTCCGGGATCGGGAGCCACATAGACTACAGCCGTCGTAGTTCCGGATGCGGAAAGGGTTGCAAAGAATTGCCCGGCTAGGTCTGAAGCAAATTGTGGGTCGGCAGATTTATGTTCTTCAGTAAAGATATAGTTATTCAACCATTGAAGAAGTCCTCTGGCATGTTTCCCTCGAACGCGCAATTGAGATAAATGGACATGAAGATCAATAAATCCCGGAAAGCAAACGGTATTAGAATAATCAAGATAATCTTCTGATGCTGGTTGGGAAGATATCTCGATAATCTGGCTTTTATCAATGGTAAGATATTGATTTGCTTTGTAAAATAGAGATTTATCGGATAGAGGGGTAAGAATGTTGGTCTTGATAACAAACATAAATAGCTATAATATTTTCTGTAGTTTCACTTTTAGTATTTTGGAGCTGGTTGCCTGAAGAATCTCCATCTGCCACTTCCCTAAATTAATAATGGCACCTTTAGAAGGTATTCTCATTAAACGGGCAATAATTAAACCGGCTAATGTCTCGTAATCACCCTCCGGTAATTCAGCATCGAACTCATCGTTCAGATAATCAATCTCCACATAGCCCTGGGCTATAAACTGATTGTCATCAATCTTTTCGATATCTTTCTCTTCTGCTTCCTCAAAATCATATTCATCTTCGATCTCACCAACAAGCTCTTCCAGAATATCTTCTATGGTAACTATCCCTGCTGTTCCACCAAAGCTGTCGACTACTACCGCCATACTTTTTCGCTGAATCTGCATCTCTTTCAAGAGAGAGTTCAGGTCCATGGTTTCCGGAACAAAGAAGGCTTCTCTGACAAAATCTGCAGCCTGTAGATTTTCAGCGTGATTCTTTTTCAGAAGATCATAAATGATCAGAATTCCGATAATATTATCTATATCCTGATCATAGACCGGATAACGGGTATATCCCTCCTCTTGAGCCAATTTGATAATCTCTGATATAGGAGTATCCCGGGTAAGTGCTATGATATCCGTTCTGGGGGTCATAACATTCTTGGCATTGAGTTCATTAAACTCCAGAACCTCTTCCAGCATATCTCTTTGCGGTTGTTCAATACTGTCTCCCAGTGAAGATTCTGATAATATGATGGCCAGATCTTCTCTGGTCAGGAAATTGAACCGGTTGTCTCTCTCCAACCCGAAATATTTGGATAAAAAACTATAGAAAAAATTAATCAGGGAAATAAATGGTTTAAAGATAATATAGAAGAGAAAGAGTATCGGGAAAGATCGGGGAACCAGTTGATTGGCATTGTCCCGGCTTAGCGATTTCGGTATGATCTCGGCAAAGACAAGCATCAGGCCTGCCAGGATCAGTGTGGATGCAGTCTTATTAATCGGTAGATGTCTGGCAAAATAGACGGTAAAGATGGTTGAGACAACTACTATGGATATATTATTACCAATCAGGGTGACTCCCAGATAGCGGTTCGGTTCCTCAATAAAAGAGAGTAATTTCTTTTTTAACTTGTCGTCTTTGGCTTCCTGTTCGAGCTTTAATCGGTCGATGGAGATAAGTCCGGTTTCCATGCCGGAGAAAAACATGGATAAACCCAAAAAAAGAAGAATGAAGAAAAACGCAATTATTTCCATATTATTATCTGACGGTCAGCCCCTCATCTACTTAATCGTTCGCAACCATTTCAGATCTTTTATAACTACCTCGTTTTAACCATTTCATTTTTGTATGCTACTTTCAGAGCATTAACAAATTCATCAATCTCGCCTTTCAAAATATCCTCCAATCGATAAGATGTCAAATTAATTCTATGATCGGTAACTCTATTCTGAGCAAAGTTATAGGTTCTGATCTTACCACTGCGGTCTCCGGTTCCCACCTGAGCCTTGCGGACAGAGGCAATATCTGCCTCCTGACGAGCTATCTCTCTATCCAATAGCTTGGCACGTAATACTTTGAGGGCCTTTAACTTATTCTTGAGCTGTGATTTCTCGTCCTGACAGGTAACTACCAGGCCACTGGGGATATGAGTTATCCTGACTGCCGAGTCTGTTGTATTGACGCTCTGGCCACCATGCCCTGAAGCCCGATAAACATCTATTCTCAGGTCTGCTTCATCGATATCAAGATCTATTTCATCAGCTTCCGGTAATACGGCAACAGTAATAGCAGATGTATGGATCCTTCCACTCGCTTCGGTGTCGGGTACTCTTTGAACGCGATGAACACCGCTTTCAAATCTGATATTTCCGTAAACATCTTTTCCTTCCAGAGAGAATATAACCTCTTTATAGCCACCCAAACCGGTTTGATTCGCATCCAGGACGGTTAGTTTCCATTTCATCCTCTCGGCATAATAACTATACATTCGAAAGAGGTCGGCAGCGAATAGAGCAGCCTCTTCACCACCAGTCCCGGCTCTGATCTCCACTATGGCATTTTTGGCATCATTGGGATCTTTAGGGGTCATCAGATTGATAAGTTCATCAGTTTTCGTTTTTAGTAAACTCTCCTGTTGTTCAATTTCATCATTGATCAGGTTAATAAAATCATCATCTTTTTCATTTTCTTTCAGTTTTTCGTTCTCTTCCTGACTCTTTTTAAGATTCTGGATCTCTTTATATAGAGTGAGGATCTCATTGAGATCGTTAAAACGTCTGGTCAGATCACGATATCGTTTTTGATCTTTGATGATAGTCAGATCACTGACCTGTTCCTTGAGAGTCTCAAATTCCTGACTCAATTGAGCAATCTTTTTTTCCGGAATACTCATTAATCGATCTCTTTATATTGGATAGAACTGTTTTGAGGGGTTGATAACCCGAGAGCAGATTCCAGGGCAACAATAGCGATCTCCAACTGCTCATTATCAGGATTTTGGGTGGTAATTTTCTGCAATAACCTTCCTGGGAGGGTCATAAAACTGACTACCGGATTATCTATTTTTTTACCCGAAAATTTCAAAACTTCATAAGAGAGTCCGGAAATAAGGGGAACAAAGAGTAAATGATAGATTATTCTGACAAACAGAGCAGGGACACCCCAGATAGATGAATAGATGGTATCAAGGATCGAAAACACCAGAATCGAAACCAGCAGAACCAGAAACACATAGCTGGTCCCACAGCGGGGATGTATAGTCGTATATTGATCGACATTCTCGGGTTTGAGTGGGATCTTGTTCTCATAAGCATGAACAGTTTTATGTTCTGCCCCGTGATACTGGAAAATCCGTTTTATATCTTTCATCAGACTGATCAATTTTACATATCCGACAAAGAAGAATATTCTGATTATTCCGGTGAAGAGATTGAAATAAATCGATTCCTTCGACAGATGGATCAAATAAGCGATCTGATAGGGAAGATAGGTAAAAACCACAAAAGCCAGAACAAAGGCAAAAAGAATTGATAAGGTCATTTCCAGATTCTTCCTCTTCTGACTCGGGTTCTTTTTCTTCTCAACTTCCATATCGAGTTCCGCTCTTTCAGCTGAAAATTGTAAAGTTTTCAGACCAATGATTAAGACTTCGATCAGAGATATAAAACCCCTGATTACCGGTAAACCGAAAAACCGGTTCTTTTTTGTTATACTGACAAATTTTTCTTTCTTGACTTCGATGGATTTGTCCTGACGACGCACGGCAGTAGATAAATATAGGGGTCCCCGCATAACTACCCCTTCAATTACTGCCTGACCACCAATGGAAAGAGATTCAGGATGGTTCATAATTTTAGTCCTTCTATACATAAAAAAACACCAGCTTATCCGCAAATAAGTGGTGTTATTTTATAGGTTCTATGATGAAATTCTATTTACTTTCTTCTTTTTTCTTATAACGGCGGTTGAATTTTTCTACTCTTCCTGCCGTATCAAGGATTTTCTGTTTTCCTGTATAAAATGGGTGACAGGCCGAGCAGACCTCAACAATCAGCTTATCTTTGGTAGATTTGGTCTCAAAGCTATTACCACAGGCACAGGTTACCATCACTTTCTGATACTTCGGATGTATATCTTTTTTCATTTTTTGCTCCTGAATTGAGTCTAACTTATACTATTCGACCAAAAAAAGAAACTTAGTTTTCCTTGTCAAGGATAAACATTTTAACCTCACTTCTCGTAGCATATTATTAAAAAAAATTGCCCTAAAACCAACAAACATAACCTGTCGAACCGAGAGATACCACTGAGGAACCTTATAGTCGGCCTCGGCCGACTATAGGGTTCCTCAGAAGTAACCTTTGATTTAATGATAGTAATTATCTGAATTTCCAGTATTTATTTCTGGATCATTAAGATTTTGCTACAACTACTTTATAGATGAGAGAAAAGATAAATAGCAGAAAAGAGAGGATTACAATGGATGCACCAAAAGGAAGATTGAATTTGTAGGAAAGGATGAATCCACCAAGCGCTCCCACCTCAGCAAAAAGAACTGAGATCAGGAGAGCCAGACGCACATTTTTCGTCAAATTGAGAGCCGAGATTCCCGGTAAGATCAACTGGGCGGTGATCAGGATAACCCCGACTATCTTTACCGAGACAACGATATTGATGGCCAGAAGGATAATAAAGAGATAATAGACCAGATTGACCGGAATCCCATAAATCCGAGCTATCGAATAATTATAGGTCATATAGAACAGTTCTTTAAAGAACAGATAAATGAAAAGAGCATTAACTATCAGTAAAGTAGCTAGATAAATCAGATCCTTACCGGTGACCAGCAACACATTACCAAACAGATAACTGGCCAGATCGATTGTATACTGCTTGTTGATACTGATCAAAATAATCCCGATTGCCATTGATACCGATAGAAAGATAGTTATGATATTGGTTTCCTGATAATGATAATACCTGGAAACAATACCGATCAGGATAGCAATAACAACGACAAAGCCAATGGTGGTCAGGGTTATCTCCGTTCCAATCAGCAGAGCCAGGGCAATTCCGGCAAAAGCGATATGAGAAAAAGCTTCTCCCAGGAAGGAAATCTTTTTGAGAGTTAGAAAAACAGACAGTTGAGAAGTCGCTGCCGCCGATAGAATTGCCCCCAACAGAGCATATAAAAGAAAACGATACTGAAACACCTCAAGTAAATCCATCATTCAACCTGCATTAGCACCGATCAATATACTTTATCGATGAGTTTTACAGCCTCACCATAAGTCTTCTTTACCGTTTCAGACTTGATAAGTTCAGTTTTATCATGGAAATGGAGGGTCTGGTTAAGGCAGATAAGGAAACTGGCATATTGGGTTATGATATTTAGATCATGAGAGATAATGATTATCGTTTTTCCATGTTGATTGAGCTCTTTAAGAAGTTGGAAAAACCCTTTGACCGATTCTGTATCAAGGCTCGCTTCCGGCTCATCCAGGAAGAACAGATCACTTTCCGACATCAAAGCTCTGGCCAATAGAACTCTCTGAAATTCTCCCCCCGATAAGGAACCAATGTATTGATGTTCTTTACCAATCAAACCAACCTGATGTATATAAGAAATAGCCCTTTTCTTATCATCAAGATTGAAATTTTTGAACAACCCCTTCTTTCCTGCATATCCGAGCAGTGTCAGATCAAGAGCTGTTGCCGGAAAATCATACTCAAGTTTCTCTCCCTGTGGTAAATACCCAATTGGGTTATCCTTTAACCACCGATAATGAGATTGGCCTCCAATTATTACGGAACCATCAAAATCGCTGATCAACCCGATGATGATTTTTAACAGAGTAGTCTTCCCCGCCCCATTAGGACCCAGTATGGCAGCAAACTCCCCTTTCTTGATGTTCAGATTAATGTCCTTGAGAATCAACTTATTGTTGATCATATAGTTAAGCGTTTTGATCTCGATCATCTTTCTGGATAGTGCTTTTTTATCTGATTCCAGTTAGAGAGAAATAAGTCCCTGATAGACTTTACTTTAAAATAGCTACCCAATGGATCCAAGAAATCTACTTTAACTCCATGTTCTTGAGCGATAATTTGAGCAGCTTTGGGATTCAGTTGCGGCTCAATAAAGATAACCTTAACTTTGTATCTACTAATAAGTTGACCTGTCTCAAGCAGTTCTCTGGGGGTTGGCTCTTTTCCGGGAGAAGCGATAATAGAACCTATCGAGTTAATATCATAACGCCTATTGAAATAGTAAAAAGCATCATGAAAATTCATGACATTGATTTCACCCAATGTCTTTCTCTCTTCTCGAACTACTGAATCAATATGATTTAAATTGCTCAGAATCTCAGCTAAACCAGATAAATAGTGTTCTTCATTTTCTGGATCGAGTTCAATCAGTTTTTCAGTAATTCCTGCAGCGATCTGTTTCAGGAGAATCGGGTCGAGCCAAAAATGGGGATTTGATCCGTGATGATGATGTTCTGAGTCATGATCATGTCTTTTAACTTGATCTGTAATGTTTTTATGAGAATCAGATAAATGATCGATAATAAATTGATCGACAGATATATGTTTATTTCCCAGATCAACAAGGAACTTTTCGAGATGCTTTTCCAGTCCCCAACCATTGGATATTATCAGATCGGCATTTTCCAACATCTTCAAATCATTCGGGGTCGGTGAATAGGTATGTGGTGAAGCATCAGCAGGGATAAAACTTGATACGTTATACTCTTCTCCGACAATCTGTCTGACTAAAATCTCGTAAGGGTAGATGGAGGTGACAATTATTAGCTGATCATTCGCTTTTTGCTTTGATGAACAGGAGATCAAAGAAAACATTACAAAGGTAATGATAGTGAGTCCAATAATAGGGCCTGGTTTTAACTTATTCATTTTTTCCCCCGACTATAACTATTAGCTGCGTCTTTCGACTTAAACAACTACATAGATCATAATATCACTACAAATATACTCAGGTATTTACTCTCCTGAACGTTGGGTAAGCAAGGTTGATATTATCATATTTGGCAAATTCGTCCAGAATATTTTCCCAGATGGCTTCAGACGTTCCCCGTCGAGTTCTTATGTCGGTTAAATATCGGATAGTAAGTAATACTCCGCTATCTTCAACAGAAGTATATACTTTTGGTGTCAGTTTACTATAGAAAATGAGGAATTTCCGGGCTGCTTTCTTGATCTCTTCTTCGACTTCTTTGGTTAGTTCCAAGGCATTTTCATCGGCTATGTTCTGGAGGATATCCTTGGCTTTTTTCCAATCACTTTCGAAGGTAATCAGGACCGGTATCTCATGCCAGATATATTTAAACCCAAAGTCATAATTACATAATGGTTGAGTAAAAATCAGGCCATTGGGAATATGGACCATTCTACCGTACTCTGATCTGCTTTGACCCAATTACCGATTTCCAGAATGGTAAACTGGAAAGGACGTAAGTCAATAACGTCGCCGGCTTTATCACCGATCTGAATGCGATTCCCAACTTCAAAAGGTTTGCGCCAGATGATGAAGATCCAGGCGGCAAAATTGGCGACCATATCTTTCAGAGCGATGGCTAAACCTGCCGATAGCAGTCCTAAAAATGTTGCCAGAGACTGGATCCCCTCAAACCAGACCCTTCCAACAATAATGAAACCAAGAAAAACAAAGATATAAGAGGTAGTTTTTTTCCACTTATATTTAGTTTTTAACCCGGTTACTTTCTTGTCGATGATATTAATAACGATCCTGTTAACAATCCAGAGGATCAGGATTAAAAGGATGGAGAAGACAACCTGAGAAATCAGATTATCTTCAAACATCAGCAGTATTTGTTTGATATCGTCCATATTCAACTCATTCCATTTTCTGATATCTTTTTCTTTATGGATAATAATCAGTCAACGAAATTATGCTATTTTTTACATAACCGGGTAAGCACATGAATGAGTGTAGAATATAAAAAAAAGAACCGTGTTATCATTCGAAAACACGGTTCTTTACTCTTTATAGGGTCATTAGTGGAGAAAAGGATTCGTTATGCTCTTTACTTACAGTCCTCACAGTCATCACAATTTCCACCCTGTCCTCTGGTTCTTTTCAGTTGTTTAAGCTGTTCTCTCTGCTCCTGGTTTAGAATTTGATGGATCTTCTCCTGTAGTTCAATCCCTTTTCCGGCCATTTCTCCCTGTTTTTGATGGAGTTGCAAATTCAACCCTTTGGCTTCCCGGAAGTTATTGTTCTGCATGGCCTCTTGTAACTGTAATCGCAATTTAGCAATCTCTGCCCGCTTGTCGATCATTTCCAGCTCATTGCTGTGATGGAAGTTACGAACCTGCTCTCTCTGTTGTTCAGTTAGATTCAATCTTTCCAGATATCCAAGACCCATATCAGAATTCCTTCTTTCCATTTCCTGTCTGGGACGTTCCATCATCTCCCTTCTCTCTGTCATCTGGTGTACTCTTGGTTGATTACCCTGAGCTACCAGAACTACTCCAATCATGAGTATAAGCGTTAATATGACTATTTTCTTCATTTTAGTTACCTCCTTCTATGTAACATATTTCTATCATGTCCCATCATTAGTGGGAATTCTTTAAAAAAACGTTCTGCCTGTTCATCATTCATATTTTTTCTCATATCTATTAAGTTCATACCAATAACTCTCTCCATCTCAATCTGTTTCTGAAGTAATATCTCAAGTTCTTCTTTTGATGCTAACTCATTGAAATGAGGGGAAGCCAGAGAGTTTATAAAGTGCAATTTATGTTCTTGAAATTCGGTTCGTCTGACTCCTATTTCTCGATGTCTTTCTAACATGCGCTCTCTGTTAAAGTCAAATCTAGGAGGGGTTGGTCCCGGTAAAGGTCTGGTCATTAGGTGATAGATGATGAATCCAGCCAGAATAGCATTAAACATGAGTGAGCAAAGAAGAATGATGTAAATCCATTTATTATTCATATGAAATTTCCTCCCAGATAGTATATAAAGATTCTTGAGCTAACTGGTAATTATCATAACCTGTTTGAGTATCATTACCAATCTTAAGATAAGTTCTTCCCAGCATAACTGCTGAAAAGATGGTGAGCAGGATAGCAGCGGCTGCCGGAACTGGAGAAAATCTTCGTATTTTATTGATTTTCATAGTTTTTCGATTTTCTATATGCGGGATGTTCAGCAGTTTTTCTCGCAAAGTATCTGGCAGATGTTCTGTTTGTTTGTTATTCAATAGCTCATTAATCTGCCGAATGTTTTCATATTCCTTTTGACATCTCTGACAATCGAGGAGATGCTTTGCCACCTGTATCATATCTGGTTTCGATAATTCCTTATCGATAAAAGCATTGAGTCGCTTTATGACACGCCGGCATTTTTTTTGATCTCTCATTTTTTCCTCATATAATATGACAATCTGATTAACCGATATCCCGCAAAAATTTTCTCAATTTCCGCTTTGCTCTCACCAGTAGTGAATCTACTGCCCGAGGGGTAATTCTCATCAGTCTGGCGATTTCTTTATAACCCATATTCTGATAAAACTGTAATTCGAGGACCAATTTTTCTTTCTCTTTTAATTTATGCATAGCTTCCTGCAATTTAATATTGTTTTCTGAATTGTTTTTTTCGATATCGTCATTATCGGGCAAATCTTCCAGTTCAGTTTCAGGTAAGGATACATATCTTTTTCTTTTTTTCTGAAAATTTATCGCCTGGTTACGGGCTGTCCGATAAAGGTAGGGAAGATATTTCTGGGGATCAATTTCGTCCATATGATGATAGAAAGAGATAAAGACATTTTGCAGGATATCTTCGGTATCCTCTCTGTTAAGCAAAAAGCGTAGAAGATACCCAAATATCCGGCCACCATATTGATTGATAATAGTCTCAAATTCATTCATGATAATTAATTTCCCATTAAGTAAGATAAGGTCATTGAAAAGATCTTGCAAGTTTTATTTGACATTTTCAGTATCTAATTTATATGAGTTATCACTATTGTTAGGAGATATGGGATATGACAAATCTTGAGATTATTAAACAGATTGATTTCCTGGCTTCTCTTGATGAACAGGCTGTCCGGAGTGTGGCAGATAAGTTTCAGGAGATAAGCTCTCCCAAAGGTACGGTTTTGTTTCGCGAAAATGAACCCGGTGATTGTTTTTATGTTCTCAAGTCTGGTAGGGTTACCCTGACCAAGAAAGTTAGCATTGAAGACGATACTGCCGGTGAGCTGATCTTTTTCAAGCCGTATGAATATTTTGGGGAATTAGCGCTTATCGATGATGAACCACGATCCGGAACTGTTACCGTCAATGAGGATGCTTCTCTTTTAAAAATCGACAAGAATGATTTTTTGGCGATCTGTAAAGATTATCCCGCGGTTCTCTTTAGCATCGTGCGAACTATGTCCAGAAGGTTAAGGGATACTAATGATCGTTATATCCAGATGTGGGATGCTCTTATTAAAGAGAAAAAACTTGCCGCTATTGGTGCCGCAGCCAGTAAGATTGTCCATGATATTAAAACTCCCATTACAATAATAGTTCTGACAGCCGAGGTTATCGAAAAACTTTTTGATCAAGCATCTCCCTTTACTCAGAAAATTATCAAACAGGTCAGAATCCTGGATGAAATGGTGAGAGAGATCCTCGAATTTGCCCGGGGTCAAAAATCTGATCTCAAGATCACTGAAATTGATCTGGAACGTTTCTTTAGTGATATCCAGGATGAACTCAATCCCCTGGCAGAAGTTAATAATGTTCGCTTAAAAATTATCAACAATGTGAAAGAAAAAGTCTATTTCGACTCTCTGAAAATTCACCATACTATCTTTAATATCTTCAAAAATGGGGTCGAAGCCATGGGAGAAAGAGGGGGCAGATTAGAGATCGAATCGACTGTGGAAAATAATCAACTACATATCTCTCTATACAACAACGGACCTGAAATTCCTCCTCAAGTGCTTAATCAGATTTTCGAACCTTTTGCCACTTATGGGAAAAAATCCGGAACCGGTTTAGGTCTCGCTATTTGCTATAAAGTTATCAAAGATCATAATGGAGAGATGTGCGCCAAGAACCTGCCGGAAGGTGGAGTCCGTTTCGACATCTATATCCCACTCAGAAAGAAGCAGCTAAAGTGATTATTTAACAGATAGATAAGTTTCTAACCAGAAAGAAAAAACAGATATTATTAGCAGTCAGCATTGCTGACTGCTAATTTTTTATTGACAGATAACCTCTTTTAAATATATTATATATATGAGATAAATTTGAAGAGGAGCGTAAGAAATGAATTATAATAAACTGACTGTCAAATCCCAGGAAGCATTAGAAGGAGCACGTATACTGGCTGAGGAGAATGGGCAGCAGGAGTTAATTTCACTACATCTGTTAGCTGGATTATTAAATCAGGAAGATAGCTTTATAATTCCCATACTTAAAAAGATAGATATTGATGTTGATCTTCTAAAAGCAGATATTGATAGTGAGATGGCTATTCTACCCAGGATCAGTGGAGTTCAGCAGGTATATCTTTCTAATGAATTAAATGCCGTTCTCAAACAAGCCGAGGTAGAGCAGAAGAGTTTTCAGGACGATTTTATCAGTCTGGAACATTTATTACTGGCCATCATTGAAAAGGGGAAAAGTTGCAGCAAAATATTGCAAAAGCACCGGATAATCAAAGATCGGATATTGTTATCTTTAAAGGAGATTAGGGGAACACAGCGGGTAACTGACCAGAATCCTGAGGGTAAGTATCAGGCCTTACAGAAATATGCCCGTAATCTGACCAGTCTGGCAGTTCAGGGGAAACTTGATCCGGTGATCGGAAGGGATGAGGAGATCAGGAGAACTATCCAGATTCTATCCCGCCGACGGAAGAATAATCCTCTTCTGATCGGTGATCCCGGAGTAGGAAAGACTGCTATAGCAGAAGGTCTTGCCCGTCGGATAATAGACCAGGATGTTCCTGAAAATCTGAAGGGAAAAGAGTTGATCGAGCTTGATATGGCAGCTCTGGTGGCAGGTGCCAAGTTTCGGGGTGAGTTTGAAGAACGGTTGAAAGCGGTATTGAAAGAGGTGGAAGCAGCCGGAGGCAAAATCATTCTGTTTATTGATGAAATCCATACTGTAGTAGGGGCAGGGGCAGCAGAGGGATCAGTTGATGCTTCCAATATGCTCAAACCGGCACTGGCCAGAGGAACTCTTCACTGTATCGGAGCAACCAC
Source organism: uncultured Candidatus Cloacimonadota bacterium (assembly GCA_964610195.1). Classification (GTDB taxonomy): domain Bacteria; phylum Cloacimonadota; class Cloacimonadia; order Cloacimonadales; family JAJBBL01; genus JAHYIR01. The sequence goes on from CAZSVG010000001.1 coordinate 21,835, forward strand.
CATGAATGAGTATCGCAAGTATATCGAGAAAGATGCTGCCCTGGAAAGACGTTTTCAACCCATTCTCATATCTGAACCATCGGTAGAAGAAACGATCTCCATCTTGAGAGGTATTAAAGAGAAGTATGAGGTCCACCATGGAGTCCAGATAACGGATGGGGCTCTGATAGCTGCTGCAGTATTATCCAATCGTTACATTTCCGATAGATTTCTCCCCGATAAAGCCATTGATCTGATAGATGAATCCTGTGCCAATCTAAAGATGGAGATTGATTCCATGCCGGTAGAGATAGATGAGATCAAACGTAAAATTCGGCAGTTGGAGATTGAAAAGCTCTCTGTTCAAAAGGAGAAAGATCCTCTTTCCAGAGAACGATTGGAACGGTTGAAGAGAGAAATGGCTGAATTGGGAGAAGAAGAAAAAAGACTGACCCTGCTCTGGAACAGAGAGAAAGAAATATTAAAGCAGATTAGTGCGATCTCTGAAGAGATCGACCGCTTTAAAGCGCAGGCAGAGCAGGCAGAACGAGAGGGTAATCTTGGAAAGGTAGCTGAGTTGAAGTACGGAATGTTAACTCAAAAACAGAAGGAACTCGATTCCTGGAAAGATAAAATGAAAGAGATCCCCCCCGATCAACAACTTTTAAAAGAGCAGGTAGATGAGGAAATGATTGCCGAAGTTGTTGCCAAATGGACTCATATACCTGTATCAAAGCTTTTACAGAGTGAGATGCAAAAGCTGATCACCATGGAACAGGTACTGTCAAAAAGAGTTGTCGGTCAGAGAGAAGCCATCGAAACAGTTTCCAATGCCATTCGCCGATCAAGAAGTGGGTTGAGTGATAGCGAGAAACCGATCGGCTCTTTTCTCTTTCTCGGTCCAACTGGGGTTGGCAAGACAGAATTGGCAAAAACACTGGCTGCATTTCTTTTTGATACTGAGAAAGCTCTCATCAGAATTGATATGTCGGAATTTATGGAACGGCATTCCGTGGCCAGACTGATAGGTGCTCCACCCGGTTATGTTGGATATGAAGAGGGTGGATATCTGACTGAAGCGGTCAGAAGAAGACCTTACAGTGTCATTCTCTTCGATGAAATAGAGAAGGCTCATGGTGATGTTTTCAGTGTACTGCTCCAGATTCTCGATGATGGCAGATTGACCGATGGGAAAGGGCGAACTGTTGATTTTAAAAATACAGTTATCATCCTTACTTCCAATATAGGGTCTCAGATGATCTTCGAACAGAGCGATGAAACGGAAGAGAGTTTGAAAGGTAAATTGCTGGAAGTTTTGCAGCAATATTTCAAACCGGAATTCCTCAACCGTCTTGACGATATCATTGTCTTTCATCGACTTGCTAAAGATCAGATCCGTGAAATTGTCCAGATTCAGATCTCATATTTACAGAAAAGATTGCTTGATAAGAAGATCAGACTACATCTCACTGAAAGAGCTCTCGATAAGCTGGCAGAAGATGGATTTGACCCACAATTTGGTGCCAGACCGTTGAAGAGAGTTATCCAAAAAGAGTTGGAGAACAAATTTGCCCTGGAAATACTGGAGAACAAGATCCCCGAAAATTCAGAGGTAGAGGCAGACTACTCCGGGAAAGATTTCATTTTCAGAACTGTAGAAGATAGTAACCACCATGGAAGCGAAGATTAATAAAAATGGAGTTACTTTCCTGAAATTCCTTGACAGGATATCTCTTTGATAACATTTAAGTTAGATAAGGTAGGAGTTACCTTGATCATCATCCAAAGCCGTAAGGAGGTGAGTAATGAAGATGATTAACAAACTGCTCGTCTTGATAGGCGTAATTCTCATGATCCTCGGAATAATCAATGCCCTTGTTCCGGGTCCACTCTTCGGGTTAACAAACAGTGTTATCAAATATTTCAATATAGCTATTTGTTTCTTCGTCCTGGCAATTTCCTGTAAATTGATCTGTACGAAGGAGTAAACATCTCTATTAAATCAATTATCTTCAGCCCTCTCCCGAGAGGGCTTTTTCATTATCGAAGCAGCATTCAAAGCACATTTAACTTACTGTCCACCAGGTATATAATGTAAATAAACTTAGTTACTGCTCGGCTTTCATTCTAACCTTTTGATAAAAAACTTGACTTATTAACCTCTGCAAAAAGTTATGAAACATACCTGTAAATAGTTGTTATATTAACTAAACGGTTCAAACTGAGGAGATGATGTACGAATTAATTCTTTTAATATATTTGATATCCTTTTTATACCTTGGGATAGTAACATCTTCCTGGCGAGCCGGTTGTTTTGAGACTGTCTTCTGGTTTTCATTTAATGGCGGTTTCATGTTATTATTGGTATTATCCATAGTCCCTTCCCCCACCTATGCCATGATCGTATTAGCGGTAATCAATACAACCCGGGCTACTATGTTGCTGATCATGGGCAGAGGTGCCAAACCCCAGTTGACAGAAGAAGAAGCAGGCGAATTTCTAATCGAGGAGGAGCCGGTTCGATCACAGAGCTCTTTCTGGCAAACAGAAGATCTGCCTCAGGAAGCGAGACAGTATCAATTGAAGGCGGTAAAAATAGCCACCCGATATGCCTTGCAAGCTGCTTATCAGGTGGAAGATGTTTCGAACAGGCCGATTGGGTATGATCTTAAGCTAGCCAAGAATAAAGCTATCAATTATGTTTTGGTAAAGATAAAAATTGAAGCTGATGGAGTAATAATAATTAACCCTAAAGAGTATGATCGTGCCCGAGAGTATAAAAATCTCTATTACTTGTTTGTGGTCCTTGGCGGGGTTGATCCCTGGGAAGAAGAGATCCATATCGTCCGCAACCCTTATGGCAGGTTGAATTTTTCCTATGACAAAGCGTTGAACAAGTATGTTATCGATTGTGACGATATCCGGAATATTTCTAAAAATACATTTTAAAAAGAAAGGATCCGTGGTAAGTAAAAGAGGATTAACATTTATAGAATATTTATTGCTATTCAGATATAAGTTATCACCAGAACTTTCTTTGGTAGTTTCGATTTAGCACCGCCAGAGTCCTTATTCAGAGGAAAAAATTTGACAGCAAATCAGCTAAAAAAACTGATTGAATTCGGTGGTTAAAGATGATAATCCTCGACAGAAGAGAAATTGAAGCTGAAAAATTACCCCCATTACCGGGTAGTCACGGTCTGTTGGTCTTCCGGCAGGGGAAGCAAGTTATTTATTGCATCAGAACGAATAAACTGGAGAGACTTTTTTCAATCCTAATCAATTCCGATTTAAAAGGTAATCCCCAAAAGCAGATGCTGGAACCGGTTCTGTTAAGCTATGATTCCATTTTTGTTATCCCGACTAAAGATGAAATGGAGAGTCTGGTCGAAGAAAAGAGACTCCTCCTGGAGGCAATCCCGGAATACTATCAGAAGATCAGATTGTATGACCAGTACTCTTATCTGGCCATAAATTTTCATGAACCACCATACCTGGCAGTAAAAGAAGACACCGTAGAAAATCTCATCTATATCGGTCCCTTTCCAGACAGATTTTTTCTTCTGGAGACGATCAATTCCTTTAACAATATTTTAAAAACCCCTGCCTGCTCGAGCAGTAATTATCCCTGCTCACTGCTCGATGAAAAAAGATGTTCCGGTTACTGTTTAAAAGAAAATAAACAAGAGTTACAGCATATAATCGTTAAGAATATTATGCAAGTTAATAAAGATATTCCGGTTGATCTGAGAAGAGAAAAGGAGAGATTGGAGAACGATCTGAAGTTTGAAAAGAGTCTGGAAAAGGATAATCTTCTGACCACTCTGGAGGAGTATTATCAATACCTGCTCTTTTTTCATGCGATCAAAGAGTTAAACGACAATTTTACGTTAAATGGGATTAAATATAATGTCAAACAGGGGATTCTGGATTCAGTGACCAAAGGTAATCAAACAGAGACTTTCCGGGTCATCAATCGTTACTTTGATGATTATGAAAAGCGGGAAAGATTTGCCCTTCCAAAAGAATCATTTCGGGAGATGTGGGTGCTTTATAAAAATTTCTCTGCTCTTCATCCCGAAAAGATTGACGAAATATACGCGAAATCTTTATTAAGCATTCAAGAAATAATCGATTTGGAGGTTTAATGGAAAAATCCATTGGCGAACTACAGATAGTAAAAGGATATTATCAGGGTAAAGTAAGAGATATCTATGACCTTGGGGATAGACTGCTAATCGTCACTTCTGACCGGATATCGGCTTTTGATGTGGTCTTCCCGAATATCATTCCCAATAAAGGGAAGATCCTCAATCAGATCTCTTTATACTTTTTCAAAATG
>CAZSVG010000002.1:0-22032 GCA_964610195.1 uncultured Candidatus Cloacimonadota bacterium
CTTCGGCAACCCCTCTGGCAGTGGTCAAGTCTTTGCGAGATCCTGTATTTGTGGAGAGTATCAGGGAAACTATCCCAAACGCACCTCAAATCCTGATGGGTGAGATAGCCAATCTCAATACCCTGCAGAATGTCTTCTGGGGCAATATCAGCGGTTGTATCGGGGAAGTATCGGCAGCAGCCCTATTATTAGGGGCCATACTACTTGCCTGGAAACGGATCATTGAATGGCGGATACCGGTCAGCTATGTGGGAACAGTCTTTGTTTTGACCTATATTTTAGGGGGAATCGATGGTATATTTTCCGCTTCTATCCTGCTCCCGTTCTTCCATATTTTCAGTGGTGGATTGATTTTAGGTGCCTTCTTCATGGCCACAGATATGGTGACCTCACCCCTGACCAAACGGGGCAGGTTGATTTATGGTATGGGATGCGGACTATTAACAACGGCAATCAGACTATACGGAGGTTTTCCGGAAGGGGTAACTTTCGGTATTCTTCTGATGAACCTGATCGTTCCTCTGATAGATAGATATACCCTGCCTAAGACATTTGGGGAGGTGAAGAGATGATGTATTTTCTAAAACTGGGGGGAATCCTGCTTTTGATAGCTGCTGTTGCCAGTGGAATCCTGGCTTTTGTCAATAATTTTACCCGCCCGATCATCGAAGAGAATCAGCGGCGAGCTGAAGATGAAGCGAGACGGGAAGTTTTACCCGAAGCGGAGGTATTCATCTTAATAGAAGGTGACTATCCTTTTTATGTCGCTTTCAACGAAGCGAAGGAAATAGCCGGTTACACCTTCATAGCTGAGGAGATGGGATATAGCGGAATCATCCAGACAATGGTCGGAGTCAATCCCGAGATGAGGATCAACAATATCAAGGTCATCAACCAATCGGAAACACCCGGACTGGGAGCAAATTGTGTCCGTCCGGAATTTACCAATCAGTTTTGTAATCTATTTCTGGAAGAGTTGATCTTGGATAAGGATAGCGGGATGATCGTCACCATAACCGGAGCAACGATTACCACCCGGGCATTGACCTCCTCTTTGCAGAGAGCTATCAGGGAGGTTTCCGGGCGATTATCTATCCTGCCGGAGATCAATTATTCAGATTTCAAAGAAGATGAAACAGAGCCGGAAGAGCTCTCCCCGGTAAATCTTGAGGAGGCGGCATGAGCGCAATGAAAGAGATGACTAAAGGTTTCATCAAAGAGAATCCGGTCTTTATCATGGCTCTGGGGCTCTGTCCCACTCTGGCGGTTTCAACGTCAATAGAGAATGCCGTGGGGATGGGTCTGGCAGCGACATTTGTCCTGCTCTGTTCCAATATTCTGATCTCTCTTTTGAAGAATGTAATCCCCAGCAAGGTAAGAATCCCCTGTTTTATTGTGGTAATCGCCTCATTCGTGACGATAGTTGACATGTTGATGAACGCCTATACCCCCGATATCCATAAGAATCTGGGGATCTTTATACCGCTAATCGTGGTTAACTGTATAATTCTGGGGAGAGCGGAAGCTTTTGCCAGCCGGAACAGTCTCGGTAAATCAATTTTTGACGGGCTCGGAATGGGGATCGGCTTTACCATGGCTCTGGTGTTAATAGCCTTTTTCAGAGAGTTACTCGGTGCCGGCCAATTGATGGGATTCCAGATCCTGCCGGAGAGTTATCAACCGGTCCTGCTGGCGATCCTGGCACCCGGAGCATTTTTAACCCTCGGTCTCTTGATGGGGGCGATAAATCTCTTCAAGAAGAAAGAAGCAGAATGATTTGAGGAGTAGATTAGATGAGTAATATATTAATGCTGGCTATTTCAGCCATTCTGATCAATAATTTTGTCCTGGCTCGATTTCTGGGTCTCTGTCCCTATATTGGGGTATCGAAAAAGCTCGATTCTGCTCTGGGAATGGGGATGGCAGTGATCTTTGTCATGACCATGGCCTCCACCATAACCTGGATGATCCAGAACTATCTGCTTGTTCCGTTTAATATCGGATATCTGCAGACGATCGCCTTTATTCTGACGATCGCCTCACTGGTGCAATTTGTGGAGATGGTAATTCAGAAGATGGTCCCTACCCTGTACAAGGCATTGGGGGTCTTTTTACCTTTGATAACCACCAATTGTGCAGTTTTAGGAGTTTCGATCATCAATATCAACGACTCCCTATCTTTTCTGGAAGCAATTTTACACGGTTTCTTTGCCGGGATTGGTTTCACACTCGTCCTGATCATCATGGCCGGATTAAGGGAAAGACTGGAGTGGGCAGATCTACCTGATAGCATGAAAGGGTTGCCGATAGCTTTCATTTTAGCCGGCTGTATGGCATTGGCCTTTCTCGGGTTTTCCGGATTCAAAATTTAAGAGGATGAGATAGATGATACAGATATTAATTCCGATAATTATTATAGGGGGACTCGGACTTGTTTACGGATTAGTTCTCGCTTTTGCATCCAAGAAGTTTTACGTTGCTGTAGATCCCAAGATAGAAAAGATTTTAGAAACATTACCCGGGGTTAATTGTGGTGCCTGTGGACTTCCCGGTTGTGCCGGATATGCAGAAGGGGTGGTCAGTATGGGATTACCGATCAATCTCTGTGCTCCCGGCGGGGAGAAAACAGTCAAAGAGATCGCCAAAATCATGGGGATCGAAGCGACCATCAAGGAAAAAGAGATTGCTGTAATTCTCTGTCAGAGCGGTGGTTATGAAAACACACTACTCCGCTATGATTATCAGGGGATAGCAACCTGTAAAGCGGCCGTATTGGTCTCCAATGGTCCCAATTATTGTAACTTCGGTTGTGTTTTTCAAAACGACTGTATAGCAGCTTGTAAATTCGATGCTATCAAGATCAATGAACATGGTATGCGGGTGGTTAATCCCGATAAATGCACCGGTTGTGGTGCCTGTGCGAGAGCCTGTCCCCGCTCACTGATCAAGATGTTACCGGTATCCAAGAAAGTCCATATCCTCTGTTCTTCCCATGACAAAGGGCAGGAAGCAAAACGAAGATGTGGTAATAATACCGCCTGTATAAGCTGCGGGCTCTGTGTAAAGAGTTGTCCTGTCGAGGCGATCTCGATGCAAGACGATCTGGCGGTGATAGATTATGATAAATGTATTGTTTGCGGATTGTGTGCCACTGTCTGCCCAACCAAGGCTATAATAGATCCTCTGGCCGGAAAACGAAAGAAGGCCTTTATCATGGAAGATAAATGTGTCGGTTGTATGATCTGTCTGAAAAACTGCCCGGTAAAAGCTATCGAAGGGGAGTTGAAAAAGCCGCATAAAGTTGATCTTGATAAATGTATCGGCTGTGAAGTCTGTCTCCAGAAATGTCCGGTAAAAGCCATTCAATGGCGTTAGCAAAAGAGGATTGATCACGATAGGGATTAACTCAAGCGTAAGTATATAGGAAAGTAAAGGGGCGACCGAAAGTCGTCCCTGTTTTTTATTGTAGAATCATTTTGTGGGTTATAATCGTTAAGTCATTTAACTGAAGATGAGAGTTACCGGCTGAAACCGGTGGACCTGCAGGTTATCCTTTCCTCTCTTTATTTCCAGAGGGAGGGGATCATGGCATCTGCGACGGTGTAACAATCGGTTTTTTTATTATAGATATCATCAATAATTAAGTCTATGTTATGAGCAGCAAAGCGATTGGTAATTTCCTGAGAAACAAGACTGTTGATCCGGTGATGAAGTTCAAATTTCACTCTTTTCTTACGGTTTATTACCAGATTCCCGCTTTCTTCGAGATATTGCCGGTGTTGATCGATCTTCTCCAGCAGTTCATCAATTCCGATATCATCACGGGCAATCGTTTTGATAATGGGTGGCAGATAGCTCTGCTGTTCACTACTTTTCTGGAGCATTTCAATTTCAGTAACAGCGCGATCAGCCCCTTCTCGATCAGCTTTATTGATAACAAAGATATCAGCTATCTCCATAATCCCCGCCTTGAGAGCCTGGATATCATCTCCAAGGCCTGGTGAAAGTATAAGGAGAGTACTATCGACATGCTGGACGATCTCCACCTCAGACTGTCCGACCCCCACAGTTTCGATCAGGATATAATCACAACCGTAGGCTTCCAGAATTTTGGCTGCATCAAGAGTGGCTGCTGAAATTCCCCCGAGATAACCACGAGATGCCATCGAGCGGATAAAGACCCGGGGATGGGTGCTCAATTGCTGTAGTCTGATCCGGTCACCCAGCAGAGCACCGCCTGTAAAGGGGCTGGTTGGATCAATCGCCAGGATCCCGATTTTACAATTATCTTTCAGAAGGCGGAGGACCAGTTTTTCGGTCAGGGTACTTTTACCCACTCCGGGGGGTCCTGTAATCCCGATAGTATAAGTGCTGTTTGTCCGGTGATGAATCAGGGGGATGATCTCTCTTCCCAGGTCTCGATTTTCGACCAGAGTGATCAATTTGGCCACCGCTATTTCATTTCCTTCCGACATCGACTGCACGAGTTTATGCAAAATTTCTTCGTTCATAGATCATAACCCTGTAGATCATTGAGAAAGTTGACAATTTCAGAATAAAAAGCGGGAGGAACCGTAATTTTGAGGAGCTTTTTATTCTTTTGGTTTGATTTATTCCTCAAATCATGATTAACCGGAGCCGGAGATTCTGCTATGGTATGGTAGCAAAAACCGTCCAACCCCTCCAACAAATAACCGATAAAGATCTGAAACTCGGGATCGATATTTAGATAGATCTCCCTACTCCCGTCGGGTAGTGATCTGATCAGTTCGGTTTGGAAATGAATTTTCACTCTTTGAAATCCCTCATCACTTAAACTGCAGTGAGATTCAGCTTTAGATCTATAATAAAGCATGTTCAAGGACTTCCGAGATCTTATCGACAAGGATAATATTCATCCCCTTCTTGATCTCATCAGAGATCTCCGAGAGTTCCGGATCGTTCTTACGAGGTACAAGCACCGTCGTTATACCTGCCCGTTTGGCAGCAATGACCTTTTCTTCCAGACCACCAATCGGCAATACCTTACCGGAAAGAGTTATCTCACCGGTCATGGCCAGGTTAGCTTTAACTTTTTTCCCCGACAATACCGAGGTAAATGCAGTGATAATTCCAACTCCGGCTGAAGGTCCGTCTTTGGGGATAGCCCCCTCCGGGATATGGAGGTGGAGATCGATCTTTTTGAAAAAATCTTCCGGGATTTCGTATTCCTTACTATGGACCCGGCAATAACTATGAGCAGCCTGAGCTGATTCCCGCATAGTTTCACCCAGTTTTCCGGTCAGTTTGATGCTACCGGTCCCCTTCATTTTAACCGCTTCTATCTGGAGAGTCTCCCCTCCATATGGTGTCCAGGCCAGACCGGTAACAATACCTGGATTATCCTGGCGATTGACTTCTGAATAGAGATGTCTGGCTACACCCAGATATTTTGGTAAACTGCCGGCTTCGATATGAAATTTCGGTATCTTCTTCCTGACAACCTTACCTTCCGTTTTTTCGATATAGTTCTTGATAGTCTTCCTGATGATCTTGGAGAGATGTCGTTCCAAATCTCTGACCCCAGCTTCTCTGGTATAAGAACCGATAATAGTCTCGATCGCCTGCATGGAGAAGGAGATGTTGATCTTTCCCTCTAATTTATACTCTTTCAATAACTTGGGGAGCAGATGGTTTTTGGCAATATGATATTTATCGATCATGGTATAACCGGGTAAACGAATGATCTCCATCCTGTCCATCAATGGCTGGGGTATCGAGTTTAGGGAATTGGCTGTAGTGATAAACATCACCTGAGAGAGGTCATAACCAAAATCGAGATAATGATCCCGGAAACTGTTATTCTGTTCGGGATCAAGAACTTCCAGAAGTGCAGATGCCGGATCACCCCGGAAATCCCTGCTCAGCTTATCGACTTCATCCATCATAATCAGAGGATTCATGGTTCCGGCTCTTTTCATGCTCTGCATGATAACCCCCGGAAGGGCACCGACATAGGTTCTTCGGTGTCCGCGAATCTCGGCTTCATCTCTAACCCCGCCAAGAGATAGGCGGATAAACTTCCGGTTAGTCGCTTCGGCAATAGATTTACCGAGGGAGGTCTTACCCACTCCGGGTGGTCCGACGAAACAGATGATCTGTCCTTTAATTCTGTCGGCAAGTCTGATCACTGCCAGAAATTCGAGGATCCGGTCTTTCACTTTGGTCAACCCGTAATGGTCTCGATCAAGAATGAACTTGGACTGTTTGATGCTGATATCTTTGGGGCTTTCCGGTTCAGCCCAGGGGAGATCGAGGATCCAGCTCAAATAGGTGTGAATAACGGCATATTCCTGAGAATGGGGAGAGATATGGGTTAATCGTTTGAACTCCTCTTCAGCTTTCTTGCGGGCTTCTTCATTAAGATTGGTTTCGGTGATCTTCTTCTTGAAATCGAGGAGATCTTCCTGTTCGTCACTTCCGATCCCCAATTCTCTTTGAATGATCTTTAACTGTTCGGTCAGGTAGTAATCTTTCTGAAGTTTGGTCAGTTTCTTTTTCACCTTATCATCGATCCGATTTTCTAATTTCAGGATCTCGATCTCGTCACTGATAAAAGAGATCAAACTGGTGATCGAATCTTCCAGCGAGAGGATTTCCAATAACTTCTGTTTGATCCGGATATCGGCCGTGATATTGGCTAACACAAAATAGAAGAACTCATCCGGTTTTTTGATCTCATTGAGAGAGATGATAGCCTCTTCGGGGATTTGTTTGTTCAAACGCAGGTATTCCAGAAAGATCTTCCGGAAAGTCCGGTAGAGAGCCTCGTTCTCGGTTGAGGGCTTTTCAATGGTTTTATGTTTAATCTCTACATCTGCCGCCAGATAGGAGTCTTTTCTTTTATACCGCTTAATATCAACTCTGGAGATCCCCTCCACCAGTAAGCGGATATTGTTGTCGGGTAGACGGAAGATCTGCAGAATAGTGCAGATCGTTCCCATACGATACAGTTCGGTAACCTTCGGTTCCCGGTCTGTTTCAAAATCTGATTTCTGAGCTACACAGAGGATCTTCTTATCCTCCATATACGCCTTCTCAACTGCTTCTATAGAACCCTTTCTTCCGACGAGTAAGGGGGTAATAATATTGGGAGTCATTACCAGGTTTCTTAGTGGTAAGACCGGAAATTCGGTTTTGTTCTTGGCTTCTTTGTTATTCTGTGCCATCTAACCTCCGTTATATGATATCTATTCTTTGATTTTGAGATCTATTCCTTCACCGCAGTTCAGGCAGATCTCCATCTTCTTTCTGTCCTGCAGAACTATATTTCGCCAACGATTCATCCGGGTGCTTTCCCACAGACTTTTTAAACTATTATCCTGCAGATTACCAACCTTGTAGATGTTATCTTTATCATAGCAACAGATAGCCAATTCTCCATCACAATTTACTACCGGCTGGGTAAATATCCGGCGGCATCGGTTGGCAATCCTTTTCTTTAAGATAAAACCATCTTCGACGATTTTGTATCTTCGATACTTTTCTTTCGTCGGTAAAAAGAGGGCGATGTCCTCTTTGTTATAAATCTGGACCGTCTTGAAGATCAATTGATCTACCTCTGCTTCAGCGGCTAATTTCTTGATCTGGTCGATCTCATGTTCATTATGCCGCATAATTATAAATTGCCAGGAGATGTAGGGAGTAACTGAATTTTTTCGGCGTTTGGCTTCCACCAGCCGGGAAGTATTATCAAGAACTTTTTGAAAATCACCGTTAACCCGGTATTTGTTGTATGTTTCTCGGGAGGCACCATCCAGGGATACGATGAGGGTATCAAGTCCGGAATCAACAAGAGCATCTGGATCGGGAAGATAATTCATGTTTGTTGAGGTCATGGTATAAAGTCCATAATCTCTGGCATACCGGATCATTTGGGGAAGTTCAGGATGAAGAAACGGTTCACCCTGATTCCACAAGAGCAGGGCTACAGTCTTATCTTTTATCTCATCGATAACCTTTTGGAAAAGATCAAAGTCGATGAAATCACGGCTTCTTTGCAAGCTTCCGTTTCCGGAAGGGCATAGTGGACAGGCGAGATTACAGTGGCTGGTCGGTTCGATCATGAGCAGCGGGGGATAACCCCAGGTGATACTCCTCCTGAATATTAACGACATTGTATAGGAAGCATATGATAAGAGAAGGTTAAAAAAAGGTTGAGGGGTGAGAACTCTTTTTAGAATTCTGGTTTTTTCTAAGAGCATATTCAATAAGCCGGTTCTGGACTGGAGTTATTCATCCTCGTCGTCATCGTAGCGAGACAACCGGGCATAATAATTTACTCTTTTAACTACATTGTAATTATGAATAACAACGGAAAGATAGAAGAAGTTTGCCAGGATAAGAATGATATTCATCTCGATATTCCGGAAAGAGAAGTAGTAAAACATGAGAAAGATAATCGGAATCAGGATAGATTTCAGGATTATGATCCCCATTGTCGGACCCATCAGCTTGAAAACCAAACGAGCCACCGGGTTTCTTTCATTCCGGATGCTGGTCTTTTTGATCACTTTGTGAGTCGAATGACCGTCGAAGACATTCAGAATGACAAAGAGAACAACCATCGTATAAAAGAGAGTGTCAGAACTCATCAAGTATCCTCTTGTTTGCTATTATTGTTCTCTTCCGGAGTTTTATCTTGTTGCTCAACGTCAGTAACTATCGGTTCTTTTTCCGGCTTAACCTCTTGATTGGGATGGAAAGGGGTATGAAAAAACTCCCTCTCGGCCTTCTTGTTTTTCCAATAGCCGGAGATTAACAGGTAGATAAGGAGTAGAGCCGGGATCGATATATACCAGAACCGAACACCATAAATCAGGATTTGTAAACCCATTCTCACAATCAGAAAGAAGAGGATAACGAATAACATTACTCGTAAAAAAAGCATTATTGCTCTCATATTAACATCCTTTACCTGTCTGTTTTGCTTATCCTTAACGGCTAAGTTATTGTTTAACAACTTAATAATTCAATCTCAATTGTCAAAGAAAATCGTCAGGAAGAGAATTGAGGGGGGAATCCTGCAGAGATAGTTTGAGTATCTTGAAGAATGAATTGCTAAGTTCCGGATCAAAGGTTGATTATCTCTACAGCCCTTTTCTGGATTTGAATGAGATTCTTGATAGTATCGGAGGCAAGGGTTAATAGCTCTGTTAACTCGACAGAAGAAAATGGTCTCTTCTCGGCAGTCCCCTGAATCTCGATAAAGTTTCCCGATTCGGTCATGACAACGTTCATGTCGGTTTCGGCATGAGAATCGAGTTGATAATCAAGGTCAGCGACTATCTGACCATCTACAATACCGACACTGACAGCAGCCATCCACTCCCGGAGAGGTATGTCGGTAATCATTTGTTGTTTTTTCATCCAACAGAAGGCGTCATATAGAGCCACACAAGAACCGGTTATAGCTGCAGTTCTCGTCCCCCCATCTGCCTGGATAACATCACAGTCGAGAACTATAGTATATCCCGGTAATAGTGACAGATCAACAATCGCCCGAAGAGATCTGCCAACCAGGCGTTGAATCTCTGCCGTTCTTCCGCCGATTTTCCCTGTTGTTACCTCTCTCCGCATCCTCTGTTCGGTAGAGCGGGGTAGCATACTATATTCAGCTGTTATCCAGCCCTGAGCGGAATCGACCAGAAAAGGGGGGACTGACTCCTCCACGGAGGCATTACAAATCACTCTGGTCTGACCAACCTCGATGAGGATGGAACCTTCGGGGTAGAGGAGGTAGTTTCTGATAATATTAACCGGTCGCATTTTTGTAACTTAGACTTGAATCTGTAATATCTGACTTTGTTCTTTTTTTGTAGCATAGACTTCAGTCTGTGACCTGTCAGCCCTTCGATACATTCTGCACCAAAATGATGAGCACCCTCGATGAAGCAACTCATATTGGTGCAGAACACTCAGGGTGACAGATTTTTGTATCATAGACTTTAGTCTGGGTCTTTTCAACAGATGCTTCCTGTGGTTGAGGATTGGACCTATTCCTGCCACTTGATATAATCGTAATAGTGCTTCAGATAGGGGTGATTATTTCCTTTGATCCGAACATTCAATCCCTGTAATCCTGAAGAGTGTAACCGCAATTCTCCATAATAACGGGCAACATTATCCTCATATTTTTCCTGAAATTCAAGGTTGATGATGTCATATTGCTTGTTGGTAATATTACGATAGAAGAGTTCAATGACGAACAATTCCTGAGGTGCCTTATCGAGATAGACATAACAATCAACGGCAATCAAATCATCACTGGTCAACGATCTGGCTGAATGAATGGGGATATCAGTCTCTTTCAATTTCAGAGAAAGGTCTTTGATGTAAACACTGTTCCAGTGTTTACGGATCTCTTTTTCTGTTCCGAGAATCTCCCTGAGCAGTTTTTTATCATCTCTGATCAATTCTTTATAACCATCAAACGCCTTCAGATAATAATTATCAAGGTATTGTCTGATCATCCGGTGAAGATTAAAGCCCATCCCGACGGTATACATGGAATGCTTCATCTTATTGATCCATCCGAAAGGCAAATTAGATTCATTCCGGCGATAATAGAGGTCGGAGATCTCCCCTTCGATCAGATCATAGATTTGCTGAGATTCGAGATGATTACTGATCTCCTGTGAGTCATAGCCTTCACCACTGTTGATCGCCCAACCGTTTTCACCATCATAACATTCAGGCCACCAGCCATCAAGAACACTCAGATTGAGAACTCCGTTCAAACCGGCCTTCATCCCGGAAGTTCCGCTCGCTTCAAAGGGACGGATGGGGGTATTAAGCCAGACATCGACCCCCTGAACTATGTGTTTGGCCACGTTTAGATCATAGTCTTCGATAAAGACGAAGCGATCTTCGATATCGTGTTCTTTGGCAAAGTCAATGAGATTCTTGATCAGTTTCTTGCCTTCCGGATCTGCCGGGTGCGCTTTCCCACCGAGAACAAATTGCACCGGTTTATGGGTATGATTGATGATCGATAGAATCCTTTGCGGGTCTTCCAGGATTAGATTAGCTCGCTTATAGGGAGCAAATCTACGGGCAAATCCGATGGTTAATATATCCGGGGAGAGAGTATTTCGTAGCTTTTTGGAGATCGGGATAGTCGATTTGTTTTCCAAAAATGTCTGTTCAATGTGTTGTCTGATAAAGGAGATCATCTGCTCCTTTCTTCGCTGATGAGCTTCCCAGATCTCGATATCGGGGATTTTTTTGATATTTTGCCAGATTGAACTGTCTTCTCCCATATGGAGATAGTCAGCTCCGATATAACGGTCATAGAGCAGGGTCAACTCCTTGCTGAGCCAGGTCTGCGCATGAACCCCATTAGTGACATATCCGATCGGGATTTCTTCCGTATTGAGTCCGGGGAAGATATGATGCCATAACTCACGGGAGACTGTCGAGTGGAGTTGGGAGACACCATTGGCATAGCGGGAGAAACGAAGAGCCAGAGCCGGTAACCAGAAATTGGTTTTATCACCGGGAATGGCTGCATTTTTGAAGAATTCTTCCACTGAGATTCCGATACTTTCTATCTTATCCTTCAGATATTTGCGGATCATATCGATATCAAAGTGTTCATTTCCGGCAGTAACCGGGGTATGAGTCGTAAAGAGGGTATTATTGGCTATGATCTGACATGCCTCGGGATAAGTATAACCCTCATTATTGATCATTCTTCTTAATCTTTCGATTATGATAAAAGCCGAGTGACCCTCATTCAAATGATAGACTTTCGGCACTATCCCGAGAGCATCAAACAATTCAATTCCTCCGAAAGCGAGAACGATTTCCTGGAGAATTCGAATAGAACGATTGGCATCGTATAATTTGTCGGTAATGGATCGATTTGCCGGAGAGTTTTCCGGTATATCAGTATCCAGGAGATAGAGCTTGATCTGACCAATAGTAATGTACCAGATCTTGATCCAGATCGTTTCATTCAGGATCTTGATATTGATCAGTCTCTTGTCTCCCTGATCATCACTGAGGACATTAACCGGCATCAGATGCCACTGGTTCTCTTTCCACTCTTCCTGCTGCTCGCCATTAACATTGATTATCTGTGAAAAGTAACCATATTTATAGAGTAAACCGACCCCAATGAAGGGAAGCGCCAGGTCAGAAGCAGCTTTCAGGTAATCGCCGGCCAGAACACCCAGACCGCCGGAATAGATGGGAAGGGATTCGTGTAAACCGTATTCCATGGAGAAGTAGGCGATGTAATCGTCCTTCTCGAAATTGTGTTTCTTGCCCCGGGCATTGATATAATATCCCCGGTAGGAAAGATAAGCGGTAAAATTGGACCATACCTGCTCCAATTCGGATAAAAATCCGGTATCCTGAGCAAGTTCTTCCAGACGTTCCGGAGAGACCTGATGGAGTAACATAACCGGATTATGGACACAACGCCGATAGACGATGGGGTCAATGCGATTAAATAGTTTAATGGCCTGTTTATCCCAGGTTGACCAGAGATTATAGCTCAATTGATGCAGTTTATCAAGTTTTTCAGGGATCTTAGGATTGACATAAAAGGTATATAGATTCTTTTCATTATTCATAAAGTCGTTCCTCCAAGTCGGCTAAAGCATTTATGTAATAGATGTAGGCCTGTTCCGGTGAATCATAGGGTGAAAAATATTTGTGCACGTCCCCATCCTGAAAGTATTTGGTACACATGTAATAGAAATGATCAGAGATGGTCAGGCAACGGGCAGCATCCAACAGATCTTTCCTGCCCTGCATTTTGATCTTTCTGAGCAATTCGTAAACGGTATTAATGGCATTTTGCTGCATATCGTTCTCTACCCAGGCTGAAACATCACGTTCCTGGTCTGCCCAGGAAACCGGTTCCGGGAAAGAGAGACTTTCCTGTTGATAGTTGGCCAGCTGGTAGCACTGTGAGGGGTGAGCAAAGCTGAGGTGGGGGTGTTTGAAGACTTCGTCCGGTAAATGGGAAACAAATTCGAAGATCCCGGTCTCTTCCCATTGATGCTCTCCAAAAGTTTCATAATCCATGAAGAGATTGAGAAAGAGATTCTTATTCTCTCTTTCGGAAAGAGTTAACTGATTTATCCAATGGATGAACTTTTCGACTGTCAATGGATATTCAGGCCAACTCCGGTTGGAAAACCGGAAAGCGATATCATCAGCCAACATATAATATTTTAACAACAAACTGATCGTTTTGGAATAGTTTTTATAAGCATAAAGGGGAGAACGCCATTTCAATATCCGGTCTACCCCTTCAGTCAGAATAACCTTAAAACCTTCTTCAAATACCAGATCTGACAACCTGTCCTGATAAATCAACTCGGTATTACGAAAAACGGTTGGATTCTGACCAAACTCTTCCTGCATCAGATTACGATGCATCTGCACCTGTTCCAGAAACTCATCGGTATCATAAAGGAAGGAGAGGGAATGGTAATATGTTTCTCCAAGAAACTCCACCATCCCGGTAGCTGCCAGATCCTTGAAAGATTGTAAAACATCCGGTGCATACTTTTTAAACTGTTCGATGGTTACCCCACTGATCGAATAGGCAACCTTGAATTTTCCACGGTGTTTTTCAATTAACTGGAGCATCAGCTTGTTGGCGGGGAGATAGCATTTCTGAGCCACTTTCTGCATGATCTGAGCATTTAAGTCCTCATCAAAATAATTATCATTGTTCTTGATATCAAGGACTCTGAGATGCTTCAGGCGATATGGTTGATGGACTTGAAAATAGAAGACAAAATTCAACATTGAGTATCCCCCTTATCCGATAGATTCATGATAAACCTCTTTAATTCGTTGTGCTGCCGTATCCCAATGGATCTTTTCGACTTCCAGCATTCCTTTGAGGCCTAATTCTTCCCGTATTTCCGGATTCTCGATAAGATAGCAGATGGTTTCGGTCATCTTGTCAACATCCCAGAAATCGATTTTGAAGGCGTTTTTTATTACCTCAGAAACTCCCGATTGCTTGGAAATGACAGCAGTTATTCCGTAGGCCATCGCTTCCAGGGGAGCAATTCCAAATGGTTCAGAGACCGATGGGAGCATATAGATATCCGTATTGGCCAGGATTCTTTCAACCTCTTCCCGATTGAGAAAACCGGCAAATAGGAAACGATTCTTTAATCTGTAAAAGGCAGATTTATGTAACAGTTTTCGAGCCATATCTCCAGTGCCTGCCATAATAAAGCGGGCTTTCGGGTGTTTGTCGAGTACTCTTTTCGCTACATCAAGAAAATAATCAGGTCCTTTCTGGAGAGTTATTCGACCCAGGAATAGTATAGTCGGTCCTTTAAAAAGACGATGTTTCGCAACCTCTTTCTCTTTTATATTGGTAGAATGAGCATTATGGACAATCCTTAACTTCCCGCTATCGATCCGGTAACGATTCATTACCATCTGGGCGGTGTATTTGGAGACAGCAATAACCAGATTGGCATATGACATACCGGAGAATTCGATTTTATGGATTCTTTCATCACCTGCTCCCCCTGCCCGATCAAATTCAGTGGCGTGCATATGAACAACCAAAGGTTTGCCGGTTATTCTCTTGATGAACATGGCAGCAGGATAAGTTAACCAATCATGGGAATGGATCAGATCATAGTTGAGGGTTTGAACCATCTGAGTTGTTCTGATCGTATATTCCTGGACTTTGCGAAAGATATCTTCATCACCGATCAGATATTCTTTAATGTTGGTAAACACCAAATCCTCTTCAGTTGTTACTGTATGGGTGGCCTCGGTAAAGCGAAAAGGTACAAATTCCTTTATTGGCTGGAATTTGCCGGTGCCATAATTTATCAGGTTCTGGTAATCATCCAGATCTCCAACATTGATGTAAGTTTCCGGCCGTTCGCTAATTCCGAGTATTTTTAGTCGTTCTTCTACTTTCGTGATGCTCCGGGTTTCGGTTAAATATCTCTTCTGGATGACAGGGTCAAAGAATCTGACCGGCAGCAAATCCACATCTTCGACTTTTCGAAGAGGGAAGTATGCAGCCTGTTTTGTCGGTAGAACCAGGTCAACTTCCACACCCAGATTAAGTAATGAACGGACCATACCATAACAGGCCATTCCTAAACCACCGGCAATTAACGGTGGAAATTCCCAAGTTAACATTAATACTCTCATTTTCTAATCCTTCTGCATTAATTTGTTAACAAGATATTCTATATTGAAGAGGGCTGCTACACTCCAGGCCTGAGCCGGACAACCTTTGGGAAAATGTGGTTTCTCTCCATCCCAGACCTCTGCTATGGATGCAATATGGCCTTTCATATAGCCATTACGTAAATTACTTATCATGGTCGATATTTCATCTACTATTTCCGCTGCTGGTTTCTCATCCCTGTAGGCATTGTAATAGGTTTTGATGTAAGGATCTAATAGCCAGGCCCAGACAGTTCCTTGGTGATATTGAAGATCACGTTCTTTTTGATTACCGAGATACTTCTTCTTGAATCGATAATCTTTCGGGGAGAGAGTTCTCAATCCATAGGGAGTAGCTAAAGATCGGGAGGCAGTTTGAAAGAGAATTTTCATTTTTCCCGGATCCAACAATGAGAAGGGAAGCGATGTGGCTATCAAGGCATTGGGGCGGTATTCTTTCAGGGGCTGATCATTGATCAGCCTGTCTGCCAGATAATCATCTATCCAGAAGAGCGAGAAAGATTCTTTTAGTTTATTGATCTGGCTAAGGACCTTTTTCATGAAATCAGCGGTGAGCATCTTCTTGGGAAGATACTTTGAACCCAAATCCCTGTAGCAACAGAGGGCATTATAAAAGAGAGCATTGATCTCGACTGGCGCACCATTCCGAGGAGTGGCCGCCCGGTTATCTATTCTGACATCCATCCAGGTGGCTGAAGCAAACTCATCCTTCAGATAGAGCAAACCATTATCGGCTATATAGAAGGGGTATTCTTGATTGTTAAATATTCCGGAAAGAACCTGTTCACAGTATTTCAGCGACTCACTGATCATCGTTTTCTGGCCGTAAAGGTTTTCACTGACAACTTTGTTGACAAAATCGTAAATTCTTAAGACAAACCAGAGGCTACTATCTATAGAATGGTAGTTGAGTTCTCTTGAAGATTCGGTTAACATATTGGGAATTAGTCCATTCTTAATCATAGAGGCATATTTCTTGATGATATTCCAACAGTGACGATGATTGACGCTCGATTTGATCAACGCCTCAAAATAGATAAAGGTATCCCGGCCCCAGCAACCAAACCAAGGATAACCGGCGATAACATCTTCATTGATCAGGAAATCGTGTAGTGATAATTCCAGAATCTGCATATAACTTTCATAATCAAACATGATCCGGTCCTGATAGTCCAGTTTTTGTAGTAAGGGATCTTCTTCACTGTTTACACCCGGGTAGTCTTTCGGTAATGGGAGTTCGCCATATCTCTTTTCTATCTTCTCGATCTGTTTATCTATGGTGAACTCTTGAAAGTTGCTTTTTGAATCGGAGAATAGGAGGTAGTTTACTTCATTTGGTTTGAGTGAGAAGGAGAACTTTACCGGAGAGAGTAGGTCTTCAACACCATAATATCCACGGATAGCTTCCCAGGGGTAATAACAATCACGGTAGATAATTTTATCAGGACTAACCATGCCGTGATGAATAATCCCGTATAGAGAGAGGGTCTGATGATTGAACAGGAATTCCTGATCAAAAACCTGCAGGTTGAAATCACTGGTATCCCAAAACCCCGGAGGATTGGTGTCATGATGGTTCCGCATTGCTAATTTAGGTTTAATGTAAAAATTAAGCTTGTGACTACTGAGGTTGGTAATCTTCACCAGAACTGTATTTTCGTTATCAGCCATCATGATCTCTTTTTTCACCAGAATATCATTACTATGATGAAGGGAAGAGTAGAGAAAAATCGGATAGGGACGAAGCCAGCTCTTCACCAGGTGAAGAAAACCTTCCGGATAGATACAGCTACTATAGTTGGTGCTATCCAGATTACACATTTCACCCCGCCATTCCAGGATCACTTCCAGACCGCTTAACAAATTGTAGCGATTCAGCTTATCGTCACTACTGATAAGTAAGCCATGGTACTTTCGTTGATTTATTAAATTACCGGTACCAAGAGCATAACCACCCTTTTTATTAGTCAACAACCATTCATGATTGCTTGTCTCAATGAAATAATTATCATTCATAATCGCTCCTCATCTTTTGTGAGCAGAAAGCGTAAAAAATCTCAAACAAACCGGTCCCATCTCTGTAAAAAAAGCAATGTATTACTGATCATCCAGCAACGAACTATCTTGCATTCAGGATAAGAAAACTTTCCCGGTCATGAATAATCAGGCATCAAGCTTGATCATTAATTTCAACAGGTCAACAACTCGGCAGGAATAACCCCATTCATTATCGTACCAGGCAATTACTTTAACCAGCTTACCGGAAACCATGGTTAAAGAAGCATCAAAAATGGCCGAATAGGGATTACCAATGATATCTACTAAAACCAGAGGTTCTTCCGTGTATTCGATAATCCCCTTCATGTTAGTCTCCGAAGCTCTTTTCATAACTTCATTAATCTCGGCAACAGAGGTCTCTTTCTCCAGAACAACAGAAAGGTCAACAAGTGAACCATTGGGGGTCGAAGTTCTGACAGCCAAACCGTCAAAACGACCCTTCAGCTCCGCCATAACCAATCCGGTTGCCTTGGCAGCACCGGTAGTGGTTGGGATAATGTTCACGGCAGCAGATCTGGCTCGTCGGAGATCTTTGTGGGGAAAATCAAGGATTCGTTGATCGTTGGTATATGAATGAATAGTGGTCATTAAACCCGAGACGATCCCAAAATTATCGTGGAGTACTTTTGCGACCGGAGCAAGGCAATTAGTTGTACAGGAGGCATTGGAAACTATGGCATGTTCCTGTTTCAGTTCATTCTCATTCACTCCAATCACGATCGTGGCATCAACCTGGTCCTTGGCGGGGGCTGTGATCAACACTTTTCGGGCTCCGGCGGTTAGGTGTTTGGAGGCTTTCTCTTTGGAAGTAAATACTCCGGTAGATTCGATTACATAATCTACCTGTAGATCTTTCCAGGGAAGCATTGCCGGATCTTTCTCAGAGAAGATCTTTATTTTTTTATTGTCAACGATAATACTATCTTCTGTGTGAGAAACAGGATGTTCGAAAGTTCGGTGTGTAGAATCATATTTCAATAGATGGGCCAGAGTTTTGGTATCAGTTAAATCATTTATTGCTACAACATTAATATCCGGGTCATTGGCAAGAACCCGGTAAACCAATCGTCCTATCCGTCCGAATCCATTAATTGCTATATTAGTCATTATTTCCTCCTCATAGTTATATATTTTTGAATATTTGTTCTTTTACTATCTTTTGCATTAGGTATAATCAATGACGTCCCAATATCCTAAAGCAGGATACTCTTCTGGTTGCTACGCACAATTTGAACCAGAGATTCAACCTCGGCCTGAACGGCATTCTCAGCTTTGACCATCCACTTTCGGGGATCAAATCTCTTCTTATCCGGGGTGTAGTCATCTTCTTTCTGACCAACTGGGCAGACGACAGCATCTTTCTCTTTTTCCCAGAAAGCCTGAACTGCTCTAGCCATCCCCAACTGATAATCGGTATCTTTATTGATCTTGACTACTCCATTTTTCACAGCGGTCTGTTGCTGCTCAACGGTTAAACCGGAAGCTCCATGAAGAACTATGCCGGTTTCGATATTATTGGCTATCAGCAAATCATCGATCTTCTTGATCAAATCTAACCGCAGAGTTACTTTATGACCTTTGGTAACCCCATGATTGGTCCCGACAGAGGCAGCAAATAGATCAACACCTGTTTGCTTGACAAATTCCAAAGCTTCTTCCGGTTCAGTATATAACTCGGTTTCAGAAACTATCTCATCTTCTGTTCCCTTGATATAGCCGATTTCTCCCTCTACCAGGACATCATACCGATGAGCTAATTCCACAACCTCTCTGGTAATTCTGACATTCTCTTCAAATGTCTCCTTGGAGGCATCGATCATTACCGAGGAGACGAGTCTCTTTTCGACACAAAACTTTATAAACTCGAAATAATCGGGAGTGGCATGATCAATATGTAAGCCGATACCTGATGATTTATACTGGCTGGCCAGAATCTTCACGATCGAAGATATCAACTCAGCTCCCAGAAAAATATCCTGAGATGATCCGGCTGCATATTTACAGGCTCCCGAACTGATCTGTAATAATCCATCAGATTCCCGGTGAGCATATCCCGCGAGAATTCCCCTGATGGTTGAATCAAATACGACATTGGAAGCAATAATTCCGTATCTTTCTCTTTTTGCTTTGTGAAAAACCAGCTTTAACTTATTGCCATCTAAAAACATAACTGCTCCTTTTGTTACATAGACTTTTGTCTGTGTTCCTTCTTTTGTAGCATAGACTTTAGTCTGTGTCCCTTCCTTATAGTGAATAGTATGATATTATCTCATCTTTACTCAGTAAGAGTTCAGACACACTCCATGTAGTTCTTCCCTTTATCTTAAAACTTAATAAATAGACTTCATTCAGAGTCTATAACCATCCCACACAAAAAATGTCAGCCCCATTGACTTCGTCAAACTCCGTAGCGGTCATGAAGAAGCTTTCTCCACGGTTCAATTTCGCATGCAATTATAGTGCAGGATCGGTAAATTATTTCAGGTCTTCAAAAACGTCAAATCCATCTTCAATTGATCTGATCATATATTCTGCAGATTCATGCAATTCAGCCGGTGGGAAATCGGCAACGATATGTTTGAATATCTTAACCGCCTCTTCCGGATTCTGCAATTCTTCTGCTATAACAAAAGCTTTCATAAAGAGTGCTTTGTAATCATCATCATTATTCTTATGGTTTTCGATGATTTGATCATAGTATTGAATAGCGTCTCGATAGCGGTTTCTTTTCATGGCTTCTTCTGCCAAGTCAAAAAGCTCCCTGGCTGATAATATCATGGCCAGTCTGTCAGGATAAGAGACTAATTGGTATTCTTGTTTTAGTTCTTCCTGCAACTCTGACCACTTTTTCTCACGTAATTCTCTGGTCAATTGAAACACTATTCTCTCCTCTGCCTCTTCCAAGGGGATTGTGTGAGCAGGGAAATGATCCATTATTCTTACGAAAAAGTATTTTCCGGCTTCATTCCTCTTAATTCTACTCAGATCTCCGGGATTGGTATTCCAGATAGAGTTATAGATCTGATCATCCTGTCCCAGTTTAGGAATATTCGGTTCCCGATTGATATTTGATATTATACCATTATTGTCGGTGAATAACGACTCTTGAATAATGTTCCTGATCTTATCCTGATCGTCTTCTCTGAGAGCTCTGTTGACGTTATTTCTGGCAGAACGGGCTGCTCTGTTGGAATCGAAAAGGAAATACTGAACAGTTCTCTGTTCCCTGGTTGAAAAACTACTGATATTTTTATCATAATAAGCCTCAATATCTGCTGGAGCCGGTTCGGACTGAGCCACCACCAGTTCGTTAAATAGCTGAGTAAGAATGACATTTCGGCGAATTTGCTGGACTTCCGGGTTTTCCAGAAGTGCTTCTCCATAACCCTTTTGTCTGGCTTCATAAGCAAAGAGTTCGTTTGTGATAATGTCGTTTATAAACTCTGTCTGATATTCCGGGTTGTTCATCTGAGCTCTTTCTTGTTGAGAAATCCTGCGAAAACGCATCAGAACATCACCAACACTGAGCTTTAATTCAGGTATATCACTGGAAACTACGAGTTGTTGTAATTGTTCTGGTGATGGATTTGCTGCCATCAAATTAACTGTGCCGAGAAGGTCATTATCTATCTGAACACCATACTTATCTTTTAATTCATTGAACTTTAAGGCAGTCATCTCGATTTCTTTTGCCGGCTTGATCCGGGAGATGATCTCTTCTCTGACTTCATCAATAGGTTTGACTCTCTGGGGTGTTCTTTCGGTTACTTGAAAGATATGGATTCCACTATCGGTAGTGATCGGTCCTGTCCAGGTATTAAGAGGGGCCTCCGATATCGCAGTATCAAGCACATCATCCATACCAACTCCTGCTATATAACCGTTACTACGGATATTGCGGATGAATCCCTGATGTCTTTTGGAATAACTGTTAGTAGAATATTGGTTCATCACATCGATAAAATCAATTCCTGAATCGAGGGCTCTTCTGGCAGCGATACCATGCTCATTATCTTCGGGCATGATGTAGCGGATAACGGTGTTAGGACTCTCGGTAAACCGGTCTATATGTTGTTGATGGTAATCTCTGATCTCTGACTGGGGAATGTTAACCTGGTCAGAGATATCTCTTTTCCGATACTCCATTGCATAATGATCTTTCAAAGAATTTTCAATCGTTTCCAGGACATCTTCCCGTTGATCAACTCCCAACTCCCTTGCCTTCAAATAAAACAATCTCGAGATGATTATCGAATTCAGTAACTCTTGCTGTCCCGCTAAAGTAGAAAAGCGAGATCGGTACATGAAAGGGATTTTTTCAAACTCTTCATCCAAATCATCCCTGGTTATTACCCCGTCCCGGTATTCAGCCAGAACGGTTTCCCCCGATCTCTCTCTCTCTTCAGCCTGGAGTAAAACCGAAGAAAAGAGGGTTAATACAAATATCACCGTCACCATAATTCTGAGCATGTGATTCTTCATTTCCATTACTATATCTCCTTTAACATTTTTAAGCTGCACATATGTAAACGTATTACATAATGTTTATATATCGTCTCTCAGTCAAGTAAAAATCATGTACTAACTGATAAATAACAACTGACCTGTGTCCTGCCAAGTTACTCATATTTTATCAAAGCAAAAATCCTATTAACATTACTATTCAATATTTTTTTTAATGTCACTGACAATCTTTCAGGCACACACAACTATTTGATATGCAAGAAGCTAAGGAGATAG
>CAZSVG010000003.1:0-16441 GCA_964610195.1 uncultured Candidatus Cloacimonadota bacterium
TTTAAAATGACCAGAGCTTATAATGAAACAGTTTTACAACTCGATGGGAAAAACGTCTACTCACTGGTTGATGGTGATAATCTGGTCGTCAAAACAGCTCATGAGAAGGTAAATTTCATCATCCTGACCGGGAAGAATTTCTATCAGACATTACGCAAAAAACTCCATATGGGAAAATTATGATCAAAACTTTAAGGATCAAAAATTTTATCCTGGTCCGAGATATAATAGTAACCTTCGGAAAAGGATTGAATGTCCTGACCGGTGAAACAGGAGCAGGCAAGTCGATCATTGTCGGTGCGTTTGATCTGATCTTGGGCCAGAAGGGACGGCCAGGTTTGTTTTATAATGATCACGAACCAATATATCTGGAAGCAGAGTTTGATCTGGGAAAGCAGGAATCAGAGATAACCATACGCCTTTTAGAAGAAGGTTATCTGACTGATGAAGAAACAGTTTTGATCATAACCAGGGAGATTTTACCGGATGGGAGTTCAAGAAGTTATCTAAATGGAAAAAGGGTAACTGGCAGCGTTATAAAGGAGTTTCGTGATTTCCTGATTGATTTTCATAGTCAACGTGATCAAATCAAGCTCTTCACCAACAGTTATCAATTGGCGATCCTTGATACTTTCGGTGATCTGAAAGCAAAACGGGAATCCTATCAAAACGTTTATAGAGGACTTAAGAAGAAGTTAAAAAGGTTGGCGGAACTGGAAGCTGTTGAACAACGGGATGCAGAAAAACAGAGGTTATATGAATATCAGATTGCTGAATTGGAAGAGTTAGATCTGAGAATCGAGGAAGAGAAAGAATTACAACAGGAACTCGATCTGCTTACTCATGCGGAAGATGTCATCAATTATTGTCAAGAGATGCAACTCCTCTTCTATGAAAATGATAATTCCATATTTGATCAGATCAACTCCTATCTCCAGCGTTTCGAAAGGTTTCAGGATGATAATACCAGCATAAAAGAAGTTGTCCAATCATTAGCCAACACTCTGCAGATCCTGAATGATACCCGTAAAGGACTCCGTGAGATCAGGGATACCATCGATCTGGATAAAAGTAAGATGCAGAAGTTAGAAGAACGTCTAAATGATATCTTACGGATAAAAAACAAATATAAAATGGAGATACCCCAATTGCTCGGATATCTCTCTGAGATGCAGAAAGCAATTGCTGGTTATGCTTCATATGAAGAGGAAATAGAACAGTTAAAGGATGAGATTGACGATTTATCGAAGGAAGCAAGGGGACTGGCAGAGGATTTATCACTTGACAGAAAAAGAGTTTCCCAGCAGTTGAGAAAAATAATTATAGAAGATATAAGTCGTTTGGCGATCCCGGAAGGCGATTTTATGGTTGAATTCGATGATCTTGGAACCGATGTTATCGCTGATGGAATATTGCATGGTCTGGATGACTCCGGAAAAGACAGAATAGAATTTCTGTTTTCGGCAAATAAAGGTGTGCAGATGCAACCTTTGAAGAACACCATTTCTGGTGGTGAGTTATCACGACTTCTGTTGGTAATAAAAAAGATTTTAGCGGGAAGGCTGGATACATTCTCGTTGGTATTTGATGAAATCGATAGTGGTATTGGCGGCAGAACAGCGAACTTTCTGGGAGAGTTCATCTTGGAAGTCGGGAGATTTCATCAAGTACTCTGTATCACTCATCTTCCTCAGATTGCAGCTTATGCAGCCGATCACTTCTTGATAGAGAAGAAGAGTGGTCCTGCTAAATCTTATATCGAGATCAGATCGCTCCCAAAGAAGGAAAGAAAGGAAGAGATAGCGAGAATGTTGGCCGGAAGCAAATCGGAAACAGCGATGAAGCATGCCGAGGAATTATTAAACAAAGGTTGAAGGAGTATATGAGATGATTTTCATGAGTTCAAGTGCGAAAAGGTGGATTATTTTTATCATCTTCCTTTTATCGATTATAATGGGTTATAGGATGTCCGATGTTGGTTCTCCGAAACCAACGGAAAGTGGTATAGATATAAGGGAAGCAGAAAATGTATTCCAGAACTCGATCCATACGAGAAAAACAAGAATGAATTTCGCTGTTTCTAATTTTCAAAATGCTATTGACTCCTTCAATGAGATTATCTCAGCTGAAGGTATCAAACAGTTTTATCGCCTTACCGGAGACATGAACATCGTATCGGTTATCGAAATTTCCGCATCAGAAGATGATAATATCATAACCCGGCTCAGAAATTTACCCGGCTTGGAAAATGAGAAAACAGAAACAATCGAAGATATTAGCCATACTACTATTGATACTCCCAGCCACCTGGAACAGAACAGATTTTTACTGCAAAGATATCGGGAAAGACTTAATAATCCATATCTAACCACCCGAGAGATCAGTGAATTACAGTTACAGATCAGAGATATTCAAACCCGCATTGACAGTCTTTATAGGATCGATCATATAAAAGCAGAGCAGGAGAAGCAGAATCATCTGGTAATGGCGGTTATAAGAAGAGCCGAAAGTCCCGGCCATACCAGTAGGATTATGATATATATCGATCTGGCAGTAAAAATTATTTTCAGTTTTGTTACCATAACTATCATCGTAATATTGCTCTATTTTGGGATCATCCTTCTTCTGAAACTGATGGAGTGGCTCGGTGTTAAATCATCCCGCAAAGGATTGCATTATCTCTATCGATATCAAAAGTATGGCAGTGATTATCGTTCCGGACATAAAGGATATATCAGAAAACGACGCAAATCAACACCATCCGACGAGCAGGAATCAATAACAGAGCCAGAGAAACCGAAGCAGGAGTAGTGATCTCCACAATTTGCACATTGAGGAAGGAAAAATGGCTCTTTGGATGATCTGGTTCATTGTTGCCATAATCCTCATCTCAATAGAGATTTTTTCGCCGACTTTTTTCTATCTTAGTCTCGGGATTGGAGCCTTATTAGCCGGTATTTTTGCTTATATTATACCAAGTTTCCCTTTTCAGGTGGTGATCTTTGTCGTCTTTGCCCTCCTTTTCTATCTCTGGTTCAAAAAAAATAGTACCAGATTATTTGTTTCCCGAATCGAAAAAACCAAAATAGATTCTCTGAAGCATAAAAAAGGTATTCTAACCAAGGGGATAATCGGAGGGAGAACAGGATATATCAAGATAGGTAGAGAGGAATGGCCTGCTGTCGGGAAAGATGAAGAGAGTATAGAAAGTGGCAAGGTCGTGAGAGTTCTGGAAATTGCAGGTAATAAACTACTCGTGACCTCTGATCTTGAAGATGATACTATATAACGGTTTTTTAATTTCATAAATCTAGTGATGGGGGCTTACTTCAATCGCGCCAAGAGCAACGCCTTTTTGTTTAGATTAAGTATCTTAATTACTTATCATTTCGAGAAAAAAGAATATATAAAAGAAGGGGCATTATTGCCCCTTTCTAAAACAAGTTAATGGTTTCTATTCAAATTACTTATTGCAGATTATAGAAGATATCTCTTCCTGAAAATAGTGCTGCTGAGCCAAGATGTTCTTCGATTCTCAGGAGTTGATTATACTTGGCAATTCTCTCGCTTCGGCATAATGAACCGGTCTTGATCTGACCGGAATTGACCGCTACTGCCAGATCGGCAATAAAGGTGTCACAGGTCTCTCCGCTTCGATGGGAGATAACAGTCGTAAAGCCGGCATTTTTAGCCATTTCGATAGTTTCCAGAGTCTCTGTAAGGGTTCCAATTTGGTTTAACTTGATCAGAATGGAATTGGCACAACCGGTTTTAATCCCCTGAGATAATCTGACTTTATTGGTGACAAAAAGATCATCACCAACTATTTGTATTTTTTTACCGAGTCTTTCGTTAAGTGATTTCCATCCTTGCCAGTCATCTTCAGCCAATCCATCTTCTATCGATATGATCGGGTATTTGGATACCAGGATGGCATAATATTCCACCATCTCCTCTGACGTCAGAGTTTTTGACTCCCCTTTGAGGTGATATTTTCCCTGCTCAAAGAACTCGGAAGCTGCAGGATCAAGCGTGATAAAAACATCTTCGCCGGGTCGGTAACCACTCTCAACAATGGCTTTCATGATAACTTCAATCGCTTCTTCATTCGACTTGAGGTTGGGAGCAAACCCCCCTTCATCACCAACCGAGGTTGAATATCCCTGCTTTTTGAGGATACTCTTCAAAGTGTGAAATATCTCGGTATTGATCTGCAAGGCCTGAGTAAAAGAATGAGCACCCAAGGGCATGATCATGAACTCCTGCAAATCGACATTATTATCGGCATGAGAACCACCATTGAGAATATTGGACATCGGTACCGGCAATCTGCAGGCATTAGCACCACCCAAATATCGGAAGAGGGGCATTTCTGTTGCCTGAGCAGCAGCTCTGGCTACTGCCATAGATACGCTAAGTATGGCGTTAGCACCTAATTTTCCTTTGTTTTCAGTCCCATCCATTTCAATCATGGTACGATCAATAAGAACCTGATTAGTGGCATCCAGACCGGTTAATTCTGGTCCGATAATATCATTAACATTCTTTACCGCTTTCAAGACCCCCTTTCCACCATAGAACTGATTGTCTCCGTCACGCAACTCCACTGCTTCATATTCACCGGTGGAAGCACCACTCGGTACTGCTGCTCTGCCGAAGAGACCACATTCTAAATAGACGTCTGTTTCCAGAGTCGGATTTCCTCGAGAATCAAGGATCTGTCTTGCTTGGATTAATACTATTTCTGTCATATTTACTCCCATATAGTTAAATAAATCAAACTTCGATTACTTCGACATTGGCCCTGGGAAGGGTAACTTTCGTTCCATCTTCTAATTCAGCTTCCAGAATTCGAACCTTGGTTTCACTTTCCACTTCAAAAAGTTTCTCTGGTAAACCGGTGATCTTACCGATTTTACCGAAATTAGGTTGTCTGATAATCCTGATCATTCCCCCGATTTCCAATGTTGATACTTTGGTTTTGATGTCTTTTAATTCTTTTTCTTCAAATTCAAGCGGAATGATGATCTCAGGCCTGATAACTCCGGCTCTGATCTGGGTCATTCCATGGATAGAGGCCTGATATCCCTCAAACTTTTTGAGTAACTCAAAAGTCTTCCGAGCCATATTGATCTTACCAAATCCTTCGGTTACCACGATAGTCAGGCCGATATCTTCATGGCCGGTAATAGCCACTCCGATATCGTGGCCGAGCAGTTTTTTGATGTCCTGGTCTTCGATACCGGCAGTAATAACACCTCTTACCCCGACGGATTGGGCTTTCTCGATAATATCAAGGGTCAGAACGGCTCCGGTAACAATAATCTTATCACGACATTCATCTGTGATATCTTTTGAGCCTATAACCTGTCCGGGATCTGCGATAAGCATTTTTATTACCCCGTTTGTTTCATGTCCAAGCCCAAAAATACCCTGCACATAGGCCGATTTATTTTCAATGACCACCCCTTCCTTTTCGATAACGTCAACTACTATCCCATCTATAAAAGCCTTAACCTGGATGGGAACTTTGGGTTCACGTAACAGAGCTTGGCCGGTATGTTGTGAGATGCTTTCCAATTCCCCCTCGATGGGAGAACGGACCGAAGATTTAAAAAGGCCTAAAAATCCTTTCGTTTCTGCCAGAACCTGTCCTTTCTTCAAGATTTCTCCCGGTTGAACCTTCATATATTGAGGCAATAAAGCTGGTAAAACACCAAGTTTATTGGCCAGTTTCAAGGGGATGACTTTACCGGGGAGGAAAGTTTGAGCGACCAGATCATTGGCTTTGACCTTGTCCCCTTTTTTAACCAGAACATCACCTTTGAGCGGCAGTATTCTCTCTTTTCTTAGAATAATGTTTTCAGTAACGGTTAAACCTGCTGAATATGCTTGTGCCATTTTTTCCTCCTAAACCAAGATTTGTTCCGGGTATGCGTTAAGTTCTTTCATCCATTTCTTGAGCAGGGAAACTCTCAGAGCTGTTTCTGATGGAAGTTGAAGCGGTCTGCCCCTTGTGTCGATGATGATTCCTACAACACCACCGGTCAGGTCAGTTATAACTTCCTGATTCTTACCGCTACCTAAGTCAAAACCTCTTTTCGGTTTCAGAACGGCTTTCGCTTTTTCTCCTACACCCAGAGGGATCAGTCGGAGCTCACCAAAGGGGATCTCTTCCTCAAAGACTTTACCGTCAGGTAGTTCAATCCTTGCGGATAAGACCGGCTGTCCGATCTTGGCTATCCCAACCGGAGCAACGCTTGATCCGAGGTGGATCAAACAGTCTTTATTGAATACTTCAGCAGCAGCCTTCTCACTGATCTCTGCTAAAACTCCTAATTGAGGCATCATGAAGATACTATCCACGGCCAACTTGGTAATTCCTTCCGGTAAGAAAGCATCAAGAAGCATCATGGCAGTCTGATTTCTTCTGGGAGCATGGGATAAGACACCACCACTACCTACCAGAAGATCCAGGGTCATCATGTTAACGATAGTCTCTCCGGAAACTGATTGTTCAAATGCTTCGGAAATACCTCTGTTTTTTTGCATCCCTTTGAGAGTAACGGCAAATTCTTTATGCTGTAAGAAAGCAAGTCTGAGAGCCTCTTTTGCTATAGCCTGTTCCAGTACCAACTCTTCTAATAATTGCGGAATTGTTGTCGGTCTGATCATCTTATTTTTAATCATATTACGTAGATCAGACGGATTGATCTCAAAAGGTACCCAACGGAGAATATTATCCAATCCGGTAGAGGCGAGAACGTTCGAAATACTGTAGCTCAAACCGAGATTGGCACTAACGGTTCGGTTGAAAATATACTCCTCGGTAAACACCGAGAATACGTCGGTGGTAGCTCCTCCAATATCAACCCCTAAAACTTCAATATTTTCAACCTTGGCAATAGTTTGCATGATATTACCAACAGCTGCAGGGGTCGGCATAATAGGAATATTCTGTAGTTTTCCATCAATAGGTCCAACAGTCCATCCCATGAGTTTGCTATATCCCGGAGCCTGAGCCATAACATGTTCCATAAACAGGTCATGGATTTTGTCACGGGCTGGACCAAGGTTTTCTTTTTCCAAGGTGGGTCTAATATTGTCAGTAATGATTAAATCAACTTTATCGGCTAAGGTCTCTCTGACTATATCTGTTGCAGCGTTATTTCCGGCATAGATAATTGGTAGTTTATAACTGGAACCTAACCTTGGTTTCGGATCAGCAGCAGCGATCAATTCCGCTAACTCGGCTACATGCTTGGTTGTACCCCCATCTACACCTCCACCCAGGAGAATCATATCTGGTCTGAGATGTCTGATCCTTTCAATTTTTTCATAATTTGGTCTTTTATCGTTACTGGCGATGAGATCCATTACAATTGCCCCGGCACCCAGAGCTGCTCTTTCAGCACTCTCACCGGTCATCTTGGCTACTACTCCGGTAACCATCATCTGTAGACCACCACCGGCACTGCTGGTCGATACATAGGCATCAACCCCTTTATCACCATCTCTGGGGATTATTATCTTCTCATTCTCAAGAAAAGAAATTTTCGGGTTATTATATTTCAATCTTGCTAATTCTTCCAGTTCATTGACTGCATTGAGGACTCCTTTGGTAACATCATTCAAAGGTGCTTCCACTGTTGTTGGGGCTTCACCTCGTACTGTTTGACGATATTCTCCATCGACATACTCAATCAGGATCGCTTTGGTAGTCGTACTACCGCAATCTGTAGCCAGGATTCTGGTTAACTTTTCGTTACTCATTCTTCCCCCTGATCTCTATTTTTCTTATTTTTCATAACTTTTCCCTTTAAATTGGCTAACTTTTCTTGCCTCATTTTCTTTTTTTTCTTACTGATCAATCTTTTATGTTCTCTTTCTTCCCGGTGTAATTCATCATCGAGTTCATCGATTCTCTTTAACAAGAGATCGATATATTCTTTGTTTTCCAGGAGAGCAGCCATTTCCTGATACTCTTTGGGATTGAAAAATATCTCGGCGAATGGAGATATGGCATAGAGAAGTTGACTACCGATGAAATTCAACGGTTTCAAGGACTCGATACTCATTATTGCCGCTGCGCCAAGCTTTCTCTCAGCTATGTATCTGGCGTATTTTTCGACCAATTCCACGGCTCTTTCTCTATTAATTTCTAAGATCATCCCGTTATTTATCCCGATTATTAAGCGCGAGCTACAGTAAAGACGTAAATATTGTCAACCCGATACTCTTTAAGTATGCGACATATCGAGTTTACCGTAGCTCCGGTGGTAAAAACATCATCAATTATCAAGATGTTAACTTCATAAAGTATAGAGTTCCTGTCAATAGAAAATGCCCTGCTCACATTGTCTTTCCTTCTAGGAGTTGATAATCGGGATTGGCTCTCAGTATATTTAGTCCTCTTAATCAGATCAGGTTTATATTCCCAGGCGAAATGTTCAGCTATATTTCGGGCAATTATTGCAGCCTGATTGTAACCACGATCTCTCTTTTTAGTTGGATGAAGAGGGACCGGGCAGACAAAATCGACTTTAGGAAAGGGGTTTTTAGCATGGAGATATTTTATGGTATGATCTGCCAGATAAGGGGCAATTTTGGTCATCTCCCGATATTTTAATTCATGTATCAGGGATCTTACCACATTATTATAGGGGAAAAGGGAGCGGCATTTATCAAAATAGGCCTTTTCCGCATTGCAGTAATGGCAATTTTCTCTGCTCAGAGTATCAAAAGCACCGCAAGTCGGGCAACATACATCATTACCCTCTTTCAACTCCTTCCGGCAAGAGAGGCAGAGAAAAGGTTCCCGATCTTCAATTCGGGCAGAACAGGCAAAACAGATAGGGGGAAAGATTAAATCAATTAGATGCGAGATAAGATTGTTCGATCGAGGCAAAGATTTTGATTCCATCCTCTGTACCGCTGAAATCATCAGCATTTCTCTCGGGGTGAGGCATCATACCAAGAACATTACCGGTTCTATTGATTATTCCGGCGATATTTTCTAAAGAGCCATTGGGATTGGACTTCTCGTTTATAAAACCATTTTTATCACAATATTTGAAGACTATCTGTTCATGATCAATGAGTTCCTGCAAACCATCCTGATCGATATAAAAATTCCCCTCTTTATGGGCGATAGGGATATCGATCACTTCATTTTTCTGCAGATGTTTGGTGAATTTGGTACTATTATTACAGACTTTAATGTATTGATGCTGGCAGATGAATTTCAGATCGCGATTCATCATCAGAGCCCCTGGTAGAAGTCCACATTCAGTGAGGATCTGAAAGCCGTTACAGATACCGAGAACCATCCCCCCTTTCCGGGCAAATTTCACCACCTCACTGATAATAGGTGAGAAACGGGCTATTATTCCACATCGTAAGTAATCACCGTAAGAAAAACCACCGGGAATAATAACAATATCCGGATTAAGCAAGTCGGTATCCTTATGCCAGACCAGATTGACCTGATTACCCCTTTTTTGGGCAATATAATAGCTATCATGATCGCAATTCGAGCCGGGGAAAGTAACAATACTGTATCTGATCATATTACTCTTCTGTTTCAATTTCGTAATGATAGACTTCAATATTGGGGTTTGCCAGAACTTTATTGCAAATAACTTCTAATTCAGCCGCAAACTTATCTCTATCGTTATCTGTATAAGTGATTTCAATATATTTGCTGACCCTGACATCACTGATTGCTTCATATCCCAGGGATTGCAGAGAATGCATGACAGTTTTTCCTTGTGGGTCAAGAACACTGGGCTTCAGAGTAACATAGACATGTGCTTTCATAGTTGTGTTAACCTCTATCTTTTTTTTATGAACTGTTGTTTACCTAACAGGTAGATAAAAATATGCCTGAAGAGGCAGAAAATGATATAAGAAGTGATCCAGAAAAGAATTGCCGCATAGAAGAAGCGAAAAGAGAGGATCAGTGAAATTATAAAAATAGCAAATAAGATCCGGAAATCGGTTCTCATGATGGTATCCTGTTCTATTGTCAGATATTCGACTCTGCTGATCATCAACATAGATATGAGAAAGGCAAGAACGGTTAATAGGTTATGATCAGGGATCTTATTCCATTTCAACAGGCTTAGGATAACGAGAGAAGAGAGGAAGCCGGCAGCGATGGGGATAGGTAATCCAACGAATGAGGATTTTCTATTGAGATCTTGATTACGGAGTGAGAATCTGACCAGACGGTAACAACCAGAGAAAATGTAAATAATAGCTACAATAGCTCCCAGAAAAGGAACAAACTGCAAAGAAACCTGATAGATCAGAAATCCCGGAGCTATACCGAAAGCCACAAAGTCGGAGAGTGTATCAAATTGAGCTCCGAATGGGGATGTAGCGTTGAGTTTCCGGGCAAGTTTCCCATCCAGAAAGTCACAGACCATGGAAAACATGATCAGCCAGGGAGCCATTATGAACTCGTTAATGGAGATATAATAAATGGCAAATAGAGCTGCCAGAAGACTCAAAGAGGTGAAGAAATTGGGAATAAGATATTTAAATTTGCTCATTCAATTTCACCTATGATGCTGCTTCCTGCTTCCA
Source organism: uncultured Candidatus Cloacimonadota bacterium (assembly GCA_964610195.1). GTDB lineage: Bacteria > Cloacimonadota > Cloacimonadia > Cloacimonadales > JAJBBL01 > JAHYIR01. The sequence continues at coordinate 10,591 of CAZSVG010000003.1, forward strand.
ATTTTTCTCCAACACGGGGAGTAATCAGATATTTCTTGGGTAAGCGATAATAACATAAACCACTACCAGTAATGATCCCGGTCAGAACCCCTTTTTTTCTTAATGATTTGGGAAAGTAGTAAATGCCGTTCCCCTTGATTTTCCAATGAAGATCGTAGTTCTGATTGGTTAGAGACAACTCTTTTTGCTTGAGATCATTTGATTCTTCTTTTGAAAGGTTATCTGGTTCCAGCAGATCATTGTCTGCCGAGAAACGAATGTCAGCAAAATTAAAGAAGTTCTTTTTGATAACAACCAGGTTACCCATCTCTTCTTCAGTGATGGAGATTACTTTCCCATGAATGGGTGAGACTATTTGATTATCTCGGGTTATTCCGACACTTTTTTCGATCCGATAGATCATCAAGAGGTAGAGATAATAAGCAAAAGCCAGGAGAGAGAAATACCTCAGATAAGTACTTCCGGTAGCAACCTGAAATAACAGCGCAACCACAACAACCAAAACAGCTACCAGAGCTCTTTTATATTTGTATTTAGCTATCTCAATCAGGTGTTCCGGGGGATTAAACACTGTTATCATGAAATTCCGAGTTTGCGATAGATATAGTCAATATGTTCTGTATACCGTTTGAAAGAGAATATCTCTTTTAACTCTTCATCATTGAACAGATTTTCCAGATTTCCTTCCTCGAGAGCAGTATTCTGGAAAGGGTTTCCCGTCTTGCTGCTTTTAAATGCTATTTCCTGAATGATCTTATATCCCTTTTCTCTGTTGATCCCCTTTTCAATCAGTTTAAGCAGCAGAGCTTGAGAGAAATACTGACCGGCAGTGATCTCCAGATTTTGCTGCATTCTTTCTGGATAAACGATCAGATTTTCTATTAAATCAGCAGTCTTGGTCAGCATATAATCGGTAAGGATGGTAGAATCGGGAAAGATGATCCTTTCTACGGAGGAATGACTGATATCCCGTTCATGCCAGAGAGCATTGTTTTCCAGGGCTGCCATCAGATTACTTCTCAAAATACGAGCCAATCCACAGAGCTGCTCGCTGACAATCGGGTTCTTTTTGTGAGGCATGGCAGAAGAACCCTGTTGACCTCTGGTAAAATTCTCTTCAACTTCTCCCACTTCCGTACGTTGCAAATGTCTGATCTCCAGAGCGATCTTTTCAATGGTTGTCCCTATTATTGCCAGCACCGACATGTAAAGAGCATGAGTATCTCTGGGGATGACCTGAGTCGTTATATTTGCCGGCTGCAGTTCCAGGAAAGCACAGGCTTTACTCTCCACTTCAGGAGCGAGATGGGCATAATTACCTACAGCACCTGAGATCTTACCGACCGAGATATCTTCGATCGCTTTTTCCATACGATGAAGGTTTCTTTGTATCTCATCGAACCAGAGGGCAAATTTCAGTCCGAAGGATGTCGGTTCGGCATGGATTCCGTGTGTTCTGCCTATACAGAGAGTGTATTTATATTCCTTTGCTTTGATCTTGAGAATTTCCAGGAAGTTGATCAAGTCCCGGAGAATGATCTCACCTGCCTGTTTGAGTTGCAGGGCAGAGGCGGTATCGAGTACATCGGAGGAGGTCAAACCAAAATGGACCCATCTCGAAGCTGGACCGATATTTTCTTGCAGGTTATTGAGAAAGGCGATGATGTCATGTTTGGTAACAGCCTCTATCTCAGCAATGCGATCTTCATCGAAATCAGCTTTAGCTTCTATCTGCTTATAATCATCTTCAGGAATCACCGACAGCTCAAAAAGTGCCTTGCAGACTGCTAATTCCACATCAAGCCAGCATTGATAGCGATTATTCAATTCCCAGACCTTAGTCATGACGGGTAAACTATAACGTTTGATCATCTTCACCTACCTATATCAATTATATCTTATCCGATCAACCTGGATATCGAGCATTTTTATACCATCCACCAGGAAATCGATTCGATCCAGATCAGCTGAACGGCGGTAATAAAACCGGATCATAAGTTCCGTATCCTCTTCTGTAACATGGATATGACTGATCTGCATATCTTTATTAAAGATAAATTCCGTCTGTTTGAGCATTAATTTGCCGTCCCGGACAATAATAGTTTTATTATTTTTCAAAGTTGAAAAGAGTTCATTGATCATTCCGATAGTCAGGAAATCATCATTTTCCGGCATATCGAATGCAAGATCTGTAATTCCAACAGGGAGAGAGATGGAAAAGAGGGTATCAATATCGATACTCAGAAAAGGGGTTGGACGTAAACCGAAAATACCACTATCCAGAAGGGCGATGTTTAATGATTCGGTGTTTTTATTGATCAGGACATTTTTTCTTAAGCGAAATTGATCGATACTAATCTCAGCGATTCCTTCCAGCTGGAATCTTTCCCAGTTCTCCAGATGATGGATAAGCTTTAATTCTCTGGAGATATCTTTCCGTACAAAGAGAGAGCAACCACCCAGCAAGATCACCAGAAGGAGAAAGATAATTATTTTTGTAAAAATTTTATTGGTCATGATTTGCTTTTCGGGGAGAGTCTTTTCTCAGGGTTCTTCTGATAGATCTTAAAGAATCCGATCAGGGCAGCAATGATCATAGTAAAACAGAGAACTTGTCCCATGGTGAAATTCATGACTACAAAACCCAATTGTGGATCCGGTTCACGATAGAACTCGATAAAGAAGCGAAAAACACCATAGAGTCCGATAAAAGCCCAGAAGACAAAGCCCTCTTTCAATCTTCTAAAATAGAGGATTTGGAGAATGACAAACATCAAAAACCCTTCAAAAAAAGCCTGATAGAGTTGTGAAGGGTGTCTTGGTTGTCCGTCAGAATAGGGAAAGATCATAGCCCAGGGGACATCAGTCACTCTGCCGTAAAGTTCACCGTTGATGAAATTTCCTATTCTACCCAACCCCAAACCAAGTGCAGCAAAGGGGACTACCGCATCTGCCAGCGAATAGAAACGGAGTTTGTTGCGTTTCACGAAATAATACCCCAAGACTAGTACCGCTATAGCACCACCATGAAAAGACATTCCCCCTTCCCAGACGGCAAATATCTTCAAAGGATTTTGCAGATATTCTGGCAGATTATAGAAAAGTACATAACCTAACCTTCCCCCTATGATGACCCCCAAAAGGGTATTAAAGAGCATGGTATCGTATTGTTCGTTGTTGATCTGGACTTTCTTAATTCGCAGGTTTACCTTGATAAATAGGTAACCGATCAGAAAGGCAATGATATAGAAGAGACCATACCAGCGGACTTGTAAATTACCGACGGAGAAGATGACCGGTTCGATATTGGGGAATCTCATTAGCAGATCCATAGAATTGCTTGTCCTTAAAAAAAGATTAATCGAAATTGAAAGGTCATTGATTTTTCAACTGCATGATTTTACGATAGAGAATTTCAACCGCTTCATCAGATGAGACTTCGTGTTTTTCCCCCTCTTTTTCCAGATGGGGTGAGAATATTTTAACTACCTGGGTTGGCGATCCGTTGAGTCCGATCTCTTCAGCCGGTAAATTCAGATCATCGGCATTCCAGAGGATCATTTCAACAGTTTTAGCTACCCTCTTCCCTCTCAGAGATGGCAGGCGGGGAACATTGATCTCTTTTACAACCGAGATAACTGCCGGAAGGTTCATCTTAACCATGTCGAAGCCGTCTTCCATCAATCTTTCCACAGTGATGAATCCATTATCGAGTTCATTGATCTTTCTGACAAAACAGGTCTGAGGTAAACCGAGGTGTGCTGCCACTCCAGGACCAACCTGAGCAGTATCTCCATCGATAGCCTGCTGTCCGAACATAATCAGGTCATATTCGCCAATTTTGCTAATAGCCGCTGCCAGAGTAAGACTGGTAGCCCAGGTATCAGCTCCGGCAAAGCGTCTGTCGGATAGAAGGATGATCTCATCCACCCCCATGGAAACAGCCTCTCTGAGGGCATTTTCTACCTGAGGAGGTCCCATACTCAGAGCAGTTACCTTACCTCCGAATTTCTCCTTTAATCTGATCGCCTCTTCGATTGCATAGAGATCGAAGGGATTGATAATACTTTCCACACCTTCCCGGATAAGAGTATTGGTTACCGGATCAAGTCTGATTTCAGTTGTATTGGGGACCTGTTTGATGCAGACGATTAAATTCATTACTAACTCCTTGAAAATCTTTATTCCTGATAGAATTTTCTGATCGTATCAATAACATAATCCTGTTGGGCATTACTCAATTCGGGATAGATCGGGATGGAGAGGACTTTTTGAGCCATCTCCTCGGCAACTGGGCAATCTCCAGAACTTCCATTCAAGTAGGCAAAACACTCTTGTAGATGCAGGGGTAAAGGATAATAGATGGCACAACCTATTCCGGCACCGGCCAATCTCTCCTGAAGTTGATCTCTTTTCTTAGCAATGATCGTAAACTGATTATAGATGGAAGTAGCTTTCGGATGAACAACGGGTAGTTTGATCTTTTCTACATCGCCTAGATTTTCATAGTAGTATTTGGCGTTTTCCCTTCTCTGTTCCGACCAGCTTTCCAGATGAGGTAGTTTGGCAGCCAGAACTGCAGCCTGAACTGAATCTAGCCGGCTATTCAGACCGATCCATTTATGATAATACTTGGGATTCTCCCCATGTACCCGCAACTGTCTCAGACTTTGAGCCAATTCATCACTATTGGTTAGACACATCCCTCCGTCTCCCATACAACCAAGGTTCTTGCTCGGAAAGAAAGAGAGAGTTCCGATATCACCGATAGATCCGATCTTTTTCCCTTCGTATAATGCACCAATTCCCTGAGCATTATCTTCGATAATAAACAGGTTATTATTTCTGGCTACTTCACAGATCCTGTCCATCTCGGCAGACTGTCCGAAGAGATGAACCGGCATGATCGCTTTAGTTTTGGGAGTTATGGCAGCTTTAATTTTGTCCGGATCAATATTGAAGGTATCGGGCAGGATATCGACGAAGACCGGTTTAGCACCTACCCTGGCAATCGAGCTGGCTGTCGCAAAGAAAGAAAATGGGGTAGTAATGACTTCATCACCGGACCCGATATTGAGAGCTTTGAGAGCTAATACCAGCGCATCTGTTCCGGAAGCGCATCCGATGGCATGATTAACATCGAGATAATCCTGCATCATCAGTTCGAATGCTTTTACTTGTGGTCCGAGAATATACTGATGCGTAGAGAAGATCTCTTCCAGTTTATACCGGATCTTATCCATAATGGGTGCATAGTGAGCATTTAAATCCAAGAGGGGAACGTTCATTTAATGAGTCTCCTTATATTAAACAGGCAAGAAGCCCTGTTTTTAATTTATCTGGTTAATACCACAATTGTGGCTACAACAGAAATAATGGCACTAATCGGGGTGATGTAATCGGTCACCCATGTTCTGGTAGATAAAGGAACTAGCACCGCATCACCCTCTTTCAGGTCCTGTCCACGATACCTTTTCTTTTCCCCATTACTGGAAACGATAAAAACTCTCTTGTTCGATCCGACCCGGTTAACACCACCTGCCATGGAGATATAATGCTGGGGACCTTTTTCAGGATAGAAGCTGAATTTTCCCGGTTCATTTACATTACCCCGGACAAAGATATGACTCTCTTCCGGTTGCAGATAGATACTATCCCCGGCTTTTACAAGATAATCATGATCAATTCTCTCCGATTTCCCATCTCGATAAAGATGAACCAGCTGATAATTACTATAAGAATACTTCTTCCTGATCAACGGCAGAAGTTCAGCTACTCGCTTTTCGGTCTCCATCTCGAAATATTCCACATAGTTAACCGAATCAGTAACTACAAATACTTTGGCAAAATC
>CAZSVG010000003.1:16541-18654 GCA_964610195.1 uncultured Candidatus Cloacimonadota bacterium
CGAAATATTCCACATAGTTAACCGAATCAGTAACTACAAATACTTTGGCAAAATCGGCGGCAAAATCTGCTCTGATGATATCATCACTGAAGACCAGTGGATTTTCGGATAAGGTTCCATCCATCAAGTAACGATTGAGGTCATAGGTCTTTGTCTCCTCGTTCCGGGTAATTCTAACCTTTTTACTCGCAGCCGGACTTAAACCCTGAGCCAGTTCCAGTGACTGATAGAGAGTTATCAAAGTATCGACTACATATTCACCCGGTTCATTGACCGCTCCCAGAAGATGAACAGTATAGGGAATCATGTCATAAAGATCGACGAACACCAGAGCACCCGGCATTAATCTTATGAGTTCGGCAGTAATCATGTTTTTTGCTTCAGCGAGTGTATATCCTGCTATTTTTAGCGGGGAAGATAGGGGATAGAGGGTTATATATCCGGTAAGTGTAACCGGAACCATAATTTCTTGCGGTTCCATCGCCATAACATGAATAAGAAAACTATCTCCCGGCCTGATTCTGTATTCATCGGCAAGATCTGTTGTCCGGCTGGATAGTAGAGGATACGATGTCAGGACCAAGATTATCAGGATCAGAATTTTATTCTTCATAATGTTTTATTACCCTATCAAGGATGTCTTTCAATTTGTATTTCGGTTTATAACCGATCATTTTGTTGATCTTTGTCAGGTCGGGAACCCGTCTTCTCATATCTTCGAATCCCTCTTCATAGGCATCGTCATATTTGATCATCTCGATCTTCGATTTACTACCGGTCATTTTCTTAATTGTGTTGGCCAACTCTTCGATAGTGATCTCTTCGGTACTGCCGATATTGAAGATCTGTCCCTCTGCCTTTTTCTCACCCATCAGTTTGATCATACCATCAATGACGTCTTCTACATCAGCAAAGCATCGCGATTGCTTGCCGTCTCCAAAGATAGTAATCGGGTGATCTAGCAGGGCATTTTTAACGAATTTTGGGATTACCATTCCATACTGACCGGATTGTCTCGGTCCGACAGTATTAAAGCATCTGACGATAACCACCGGAAGCTTTTTTTCGCGGTAATAGGCGAGGGTAAGGAATTCATCTATTGCTTTGGATGAGCTGTAACTCCAGCGGGAGATGTGAGTGGAACCCAATAAACGATCATCTTCTTCTTTAAAAGGGACATTCTCACTTTTTCCGTAAATTTCTGAAGTCGAGGCTACCAACACCTTCCTTTTATATTTATTCGCCATCTCCAGAACATTCTCTGTTCCAATGATATTAGTCTGTAAAGATAACAAGGGATTGTCGATGATATACTTAACACCGACTGCAGCGGCCAGATGGTAGATCTGATCACAATCCCTGATATGTTGTTCCAGTACTTTGCGGTTCAGGATGGTATCGAGAGTGAAAGAGAAGTTAGGATTTCCCTTCACATGACTTATATTGGATAATTTTCCGGTAGAAAGATTATCCAATACAGAGACCGAGTGTCCCTGATTAAGTAATTTTTCAGCTAAATGTGAACCTATGAACCCGGCACCACCGGATATGAATATTTTCATCTAACGCTCCATTTTATTGAGGGCATTTCTGCTCCCGATTATGCATTGTATATCATGTTATGAATTATTAGCAGTAAATTTTGTCAATAATTTTACCCGTTATCCGGGTCAATCAATGCAACGGAACTAACCTTATCCTTAACACTTTTCCAAGTTACATAATAACAACCCAGGGTAAAGGCTCTGCTTGCCTTCCTCCCTGATATTCTTTTAATGTTAATCCAGGGAAATAAAATCTTATTAGTGTGTATTCGAGGTCAAAATATTGCTAATCTTTCGTCGGTATTACCTCTACTCCTCTCCCAGCAACTTCTTAAGCTCTTTCAGATAGGCGACCAGCTCCTGTTTATATTGATCATTGATCGCTTTCACCTCGACCGGCTCCTTACTCTTGAACTTTTCGTTATACTTGATCTGAGACAATTTCTTTTTAACCCCTTTGATGGTGAATTTCTGGATATAGAGCAGATCCTTGATCACTTTCAAGATCTCGATCTGTTCTTCGGTATAGCGGCGGCTTCGCCCTTTGGTTCTATAGGGGTTAAGCTGGC
>CAZSVG010000004.1:0-17181 GCA_964610195.1 uncultured Candidatus Cloacimonadota bacterium
CATCTCGGCGTTACTCTCCCGACGGAAAGCGATCAGCCCTTCGATGATCCCGGAGGTTTTCAGTTCCGGACAGGGACGGTTGATCTTTTCAAAAACCTCTGATGAAACGGCGTCGAGCGAGGGGAGAATGAGATCGATATCTTTGATCTCCTTTCTCAGTTGAGGATCAGGCAAGAGAGAACTATTGGTGATCAGGGCGATCTTATACTCTGAATGGTCCTTCTTTAAAAAAGAGATGATCTGTCCAATATGACTGTTCAGAGTAGGTTCTCCGGCACCGGAGAAGGTAATATAATCGAGATGAGGTTTGGAAGCAAGATAATTGCTCAATTCTTTTTTCACTTCTTCGAAGGGTACATATTCAGCCCTGGTTATTGTCAGGTCGGTCGTTCTCCCGATTTCGCAATAGATGCAGTTCATGGAGCAGAATTTGAAAGGGACGAGATCGACTCCGAGGGAGACACCAAGCCGACGGGAGGGAACCGGCCCGAAGAGATGTTGATAATTCATAACTATTTCCTTGTTTTGTTTGGAGTTATATTCTGGATAAGTGTTATTCAGTCAAATAATATCTATTTAAGTATTTCTTTCTTTTTGCCGGAAAAAGAAAGAAACAAAGAAAACCTCCCGGCGTACAAGTAACGGCGTAAAACCTTCTCGAATCTGCTTCTTTCGATAAACTCCTCGCTCCGCTCGTCGAACAGTATCTCCGAAGCAGCTTCTCGCACGGTTTTTCATCACCGTTACTTATAATGCCGGAATAAAATCCTACGGAAGGAAAAGCAAGTCCATTGGATGTATAACAGGGAGAAGGAAATGCCTCGCTTCGTTCGTCATATAGTATCTTCGAAGTAGCTTCTCTACGGTTTTTTCATCGCCATTACTTGTGATGCCTGATATAAAACCCGAAGAAGGATAGCATGAAGTGTTACAGAGTAACAAAGTGACAAAGTGATGAGGGAAAAACTTGCGGGAGAAAAGCAAGCAAAAGGAGATGTCTCGACTTCACTTCGTTTCGCTCGACATGACAAAAAGGGAAAGGATCCACTTGACATGACAAATCCTTCAATTTTCACCTCAATCTATCCTTACTATGTCTCCTCGACCGATGCGGAGAGATCTCATCACAGAATAAATAGGTAGTATAAAAAAACTGTAACAACTACTTCAACCGATCACTTCATAACTTAGTATTTATACTTCAGCATTTAATATATTATCTTCTTTGCTTTGTTCTCTATTAGCTTCAATCTTTTATTTGTGTGTCTCTGTGTTATTATTAGTGTTCATCTGTGGACAGAAACCTTGCTACACTTCCGATGGTCTCGCTTTACTTCCGAAGGTTTTTCTCCCCCTCGCCAAGTCGCCCTCTCGCCCCCTCGTCAAATTATCTTCTCTCTGCTACCCCAAACTTTTATAAAATTCCGGTTTCCGGTCTTCGATAATATGATTATAATCGGTAACCCATTTATTTCTGGCATGTTCGGGATCGATCTTGACCACCCAGACCCCCTCTTCGACGAGATCGAATCTTTTGAGCACCTCTCCGTAGGGGTTGGTCACCTGACTCTGTCCGGTAAAGACCATCTCAACTTCGCCGTTCTTTTCGGTTCCGACCCTGTTGGCGGTGATGGTAAAGACCCGGTTCTCGATGGAACGGGTCACCATCGCCTGCTGACACCAGGGGAGAACGAGATTGGATGGATGACAGATGATCTCGGCACCCTGAATGGTTAACGCTCTGGCCGATTCGGGAAAGATCCAGTCGAAACAGATCAAAATCCCGACCTTGACATCGTTTTTGGCCTGCTTTACTATAAATCCGGTATCACCGGGACTGAATATCTGCTTTTCCCGGTTGAAGAGATGGATTTTACGATAGACAGATAGCTCTCCTCCCGGATTAATCAGAAAGGCGGAATTATAATACTTCATCCCCTCTTTTTCGGCGAAACCTACCACATAGGAGGTCTTCTTTTTCCTGGATAGTTCCCGGAACATCTCGATGGTCTTGCTCTTTTTGACCTCTTCAGCTACCTTCTCCAACTCTTCTTTACTGTTGATGACATAGCCCGAGATTGCCAGTTCCGGTAAAACGATCAGGTCAGCCTCAACCCCGGAAAGCATCTCTCCCAGCCGGGATAAATTCTTATCAATGGCAAAAAGTTTCGGTTTATACTGACAAAAACCAACACGGTATTTCATTTTCTTTCCTCTTTATCTTCAGATCATTCTTTCATTGGCCAGTGAAATGTAATCATTATCACCAATGATAATATGGTCAAGAACTTTGACATCGATGAACCCCAAAACCTTCTTGATCTTTTCAGTGATCAGGATATCCTCTTCAGAAGCTTTAAGGGTGCCACCGGGATGGTTATGCACAACGATGATCGCCGTTGCTCCTGTTTTGATGACACTCTGAATGAGAGTTCTGATATAGATCTTGGCTTCATTGACCGTTCCCCGAAAGAGAGTCTCCTCGGCGATGATGTAGTTCCGGGAATTGAGAAAGATCACCTTGAATTCTTCATTCTGCTTCCCTTTAAAATATTGTTTCAGATAGTTATACACATCATGACAGGAGGTTATGCAATGCTCCTTGATCATCTTTTCCCGCAGGGCGTAGGTCATACTGTCCCTGATCAGTTTCAATAAGACTACCGTTCGTTCACTGATTCCCTTCACTTGATCGAGTTTTTCCACCGGAGCATTGATCACACCGATCAGGGAACCAAATTCGGTGATCAAATCCTTAGCCAATTGTTTAGTATCACGGCGAATGATGGAATAGGATAAGATAAGTTCTAAAACCTCATAATTGTGAAAACCATCGAGACCGTCCTGGCGATAGCGGGCTCGTAGTCGCTCTTTGTGCTTCTCGTAGCTCTTCTCCATTTTGTCCTCTCCCTCAATGTCCTCAAAAAAAAATGGTGGGTGATACGGGACTCGAACCTGTGACCTCTACGATGTCAACGTAGCACTCTAACCAGCTGAGCTAATCACCCACGTGGTTGACTATTCTAAATTATCTGATTTTTTGTCAAATGAAAAAGGTTATGTGAATCATTCATGATGTTCTTCTTTCTTTTGTTCCGACAAAATAAAGAAGCAAAGAAAAACTCCCGGCGTACAAGTAACGGCATAATAGTTATGAGTTGTGAGTGATGAGTTACAATAAACCGGAGGATGCTAAGCAAGTCCATTGGGGGTAGAGCAAGGAGATAAAAAGCTATTAGCTATGTAGTTATTAAGTCCATGGGAAATGGAGTAGGAAGGTTCATCAGAACCCACCGCCGTAGAGACGAGGCATGCCTCGTCTCAGCGTAGAATTAAGTTTACCACCGATTTTCCTGTTAGCGTGGATGTTAGCCTGAATTCTAAAATAGACAATCTAAGACTCACCGAAAACAATACCCTGGTTTTAGATATAATTGTTTATCGGTATGGAGACGGGGTATACCCCGTCTCTACGGAATATCTCTTATTACCTGTTATCCCTCTCTACTCAATTCTACACCATTCATTGTCTCATGAACAGAGCCCAGATTTTTTTTCTTGTCAAAGATTTGGGGTTCAAAAAAGTGTCTTATAAATTTATGGAAGGTGAGGTAAGCGTTCATGGCAACAACATCCGATATCCGTAATGGTATGATGATCGAGTTCAAAGACGGAATATATGAGATCATAGAGTTTTTGCATGTGAAGCCGGGCAAGGGAAATACCTTTGTTCGCACCAAGATGAGGAATGTCAAGACCGGTCAGGTTCTGGAAAATAATTTCCGGATCAGTGAAAAACTGACCGAAGTCAGGATCGAGAAATCGAAGAAACAATATCTTTATCATGACGGTGACTTTTTTGTCTTTATGGACAATGAGACCTACGAGCAGATGAATGTCCCGTCTGAGGTCATTGGTGACCTTGATAATTTCTTATTGGAGAATACCGAAGTAATCATGAAGATTACCAAAGATGGCGAGATAGTCGGGATCGAATTACCGACCTCGGTCATCATGGAAGTAGTAGAATGCGATCCAAACGTGAAGGGTAACACAGCTTCCGGTGGTGGCAAAAATGCCAAAACTGAAACCGGATTGAAACTAACCGTTCCCTTTTTCGTTGAAGTAGGTGATCGCATAAAAGTAGATACAAGAACGGGAGCTTATCAAGAGCGGGCATGAGAAAAATATTTTCAAATTGCTTGACAGAAATTTAAAAGCTGATTTTCTTGTAAACGTATGAAGGAGGATTAATGGCAAAAAAGAGAACCTTTGCCGCTAAATTAGCACACGAAACAAGCCTGGAAGGAAAAATGGTCTGTCCGACATGTAATGTCGAGATGAAGAGGACCAAAGTAATCCGCAACAAGAAATCCAAAGTGGATTCCTGGGCTCCAAACTATGAATTCCTCAACATATGCAAATGCAACGAGAATGATATTTATGCCGGAAAAGTAAAGTAGCGCTTTCACACCCTACATAGAATGCCCTCCTAATACCCTCTTATCTCCCCGATAAGAGGGTATTTTTTTACTAAGCAAAAAAGAGGTTAGAATGGGGAAAAAGATTATAATTTTAACACTCATGATGACGGTCGGAATTGTTTCTCTTTTGCCGATCATACCGTCTCCGGATCAAAACGACAATCTCGATCTGAGGGAAGTGGCCATCTCCGAGAGATTCAGCCCACGTGGCAAGAGGGGTGAAATTGGTGAGCTCCCTCAGAGTGTGCTCACTCTGATGGTGCAGTTTAGTGATCTCAAGTTTGCCGATACGATTACCAATCAGGACTTTCTCTCCAATCCGGACTATCGGGTTAGGGATTATGTAGATCGTTTCATGTTTCATCTCCAGAGTTACTATTTAGATGTCTCTTATGAAGCTTACCAGATCAATTATACGGTTCTTGATACGCTCATCACCCTCGCTCAGCCGATGGCTTATTATGGCAATCAGACCTTCAGTCTGGAAAGAAGGGTTCAACTCGTTCAGGATGTCATAGCTTATATTGACCCCCTGATCAATTTTACCGATTACGATTCTTTCGTTATCATGCATGCCGGTGCGGGACGGGAGACTGATATAACAGGCACGAATCCGAATGCCATCTCCAGTACTTTTATCAACAGGAGATTATTGCAGGCAGTGCTCGATCCGGAGAATGATGAATATCCCGGGATTGCAACTTCCGACGGAGTATATATCCAGGAGATGATTATATCAGCTACTAACCACAATCATCCTGATAATCCGGAGAACCTCAACTATGGAAATCTGGGAACCCTGACTCATCTCTTTGGACGTCAGATGGGTTTACCAACCCTCTTCGGCAATGTATCGAATCTGGGAAGAGCTGCCGGAGCCGGTAATTTCTGTCTGATGGGAACCGGGGTCTGGAATGGTAACGGATTTGTCCCCCCCTTTCTTTCTGCCTGGACCAGGATCTTTGCCGGCTGGGCAGAGCCGATCATTATCAAAAACAGTCAGGATGATCTCGAGGTTACCTATCCCTATAATCCTTATGAGACAGAAATTCCCCGGATCTATAAAATACCCATCTCCGATGATGAATACTACCTGGTAGAAAATCGACAGCAGAATCCCGATGGTTCGACTCTCTTCGGGATGCCCAGCTTTACCTTCCGTTTACTGCCGCAGGGTGAGCAGGATTATTATCCTCCACCATATGAGAATGTCCCCCGCTTCAACTTCATGAAAAACAGTTACCGGGGTTGTGAATGGGACTTCTATCTTCCCGGTTTGGGTGGTCCCGACTTTCCGGAGATAGACGGCTCGGGAATTCTGATCTGGCATATCGATGAAAATATCATCAGAGAGCTTTATGACCAAAACATTGTCAACGCCAACCCAAATCATCAGGGGGTAGCATTGATGGAAGCGGACGGGATCCAGCACCTTCGCTCCAGTATTCCCGATCTCTACATGCGGGGTTCGGCTTATGATGCCTATCGGGCCGGCCATAACGACTATTTCGGTAAATTCCAGTTAGAGGATGGTACCATCTCCCTGCCTTTCGCAGAGAGCTATTATGGTAAAACAACTATCGAGATCCACAGGATCAGTAACCCGATGAATATCATGACCTTTGCGGTGAGACACCCCTGGTCGCTGGAATATGAATATACCGGCAATGATCTCCATCCGGTAGCGATTATCGAAGATAAATCTGATGATCAATACCTCCTGCAAACCACAGTCTCGGGGAACATCTATCTTTATAAAAATTATGAACTTATCCCCGATTTCCCGATTATGACCGATCAGATCCCCTTTCTTCCTGCCTATCTGGAAACCAAAGAGACTTTTCTGGTTCCCTTTCAGGACAGTACAGAGGGTGCTGCCTATTATCGAATATCTGCCCTGGGAGCAGAGACCGGTCTTTATTACCCCGGCAGATATTGGGCTACCCATCCGATCGTGATCAGGGACTCGGAAACCTCTTGCCGTTATGCCATAGCACTTAATCAGGAAGATGATAGCGGATCGATGGTGATTGTCTTCCATGAAGGAGACAGCATGCAAAACTGGTATTCCTTTACCCACGGAGCTATCGTTTCCAATCTGATCCACCGGCATAACGAACTTCTCTTTATAGTCAGAAAAACTGCCGATGATAGCTATACTCTAACCCATATCGACCTCAATAATAATGAAACCGGGTATGGGGTTTTCCCTTTACCGGCAAATGTCACCATCGATGCTCTGCTTATGGCCCCCATGACGAAGGAGACAGCAACCGGGAGAGAATATCTTGATAACCTGATTATCTTAACTTCTGAAGAGGTCCTCGAAGAGGAGGAGATGGTTGTTAAAAGTTCTCTTTATATGTTTTATGAAGATGGGAGACTCTGTACCGGCTTCCCGATTCAGTTCCCGGAAGAGATTCTTTCTGTCCCGAGCCTGGCCGATATCAATCGGAACGGATATCTGGATATCTTATTGGTGAGCAGTAACAGTCTCTATGTAATCGGATATAATGGAGAAACCCTCAATTACCCGGTTCCGACCGAACTTGATTATCCGGCGATAACAACCGGTAAACTGGGGGTGCTTGCTTTTGATACAACCGGAGATGGTAAGCGGGAGATCATGGCCAATCTGGGTGGTAATCGCTTCGTCATCTGGGATAATAGTTTCCGAATCAAAGAGGGTTACCCCTTAATGATCCCGACCCAGCCGAGAAATTATCCTTTCCCGGTTATTTCTGAAAACAGCGTTGATCTCTATCTCTCTGCAGAAAATGGCTCGATCTATCGCCAAACATTACCCTTCTCCGGCACTCCCGATGAATGGTGGTTCACCGAATACGGCAATTTAGAACGCTCTGCCTATTACAGCTATCCGATACCTTCCAATCCACTGGAGACTAATCGGGTCTTTCTGAAGGAGCATTGCTATGCCTTTCCGGTGCCTTTAACCTATCAAAATGGGGGAGTTCTCTACTTTAATATCATGGTTAATCAAAATCTGCCGGTAACGGTAAAAATATTTGACATCTCAGGTAAACAAATTTTTAAAGAGATTCACGATTGCCAGGCGTATACAAATAATCGTAACAAGCTGGCCCTTGATATAAACGGCCTGGCTACCGGTATCTACTTTGCCATTCTGGAGGCAAAGAGTGATACCGTTAAGTTAAGATTTGCCGTGGAAAGATAAAGTCCCGGCAGGAGGAATGTTAAGAATGTTGAAAAAGAGAACACTCTTACTGATATTGGTAATATATGGGATGCTGATCAGACTATCAGCTGACCCGATAGATATAAATAGTGAATATGGCTGGAAGATGCTGACCATCCCTCTTTCTCCGTCCATTTCGGCGATGGGTGGCACAGGAGCTGCAATTTCTAATGAAGGGGGGTCCTTTATCGAACATCCAGCTGCCGGACTGGTTGGTAATATCAACTCCCTCAGTATCACCCAGAGTTTCTGGATCTTTGACACCCAAATCAACAGTATTGCCATCAACACGAGTTCAGGGAGTAGCTCCTTCGGTTTTGCCCTTCGGGCTCTCGATTATGGAAAGATGGATGCCAGGGACATTACCGGGGAAATTATCGGAGAGTTTCACCCGCTTGATCTGAATTTGATCGGAAATTTCGCCTATCGCATCACCCCCAATTATTATGCCGGGGTAAATCTGATGCTCCTCTACCAGAAGATCCAGTCCAAATCTTCGACAGGGGTAGCGCTTGATTTCGGACTAACCTATCTTTCTCCGATTAGAGGTCTCTCTCTCAATGCCGCCCTGAAGCATCTGGGGATGACTACCAGGGTTGATCAGAGCAGAATCAAAATGCCGGTCACTCCGGAACTTGGGTTTACCTATCTTATACCTTTTGAACCGGCAGAGATCAACACTGAACTGAAACTGCTCAAACATCCCGATGACGATAATCTCAAGGCAAGGATCGGGACCGATATCAATATTAACAGAATTCTCAGTCTTAGAACAGGCTATCATTTCAATCATGATACCCAGAGTTTCACAGCCGGGATCGGTCTCCGGATCAAGAAGATAGATTTTAACTATGCCTATCTCCCCTTTAATAATGATATCAGTGATGCCCATTCCTTTGGATTGTCTTATAATTTTTAGGGGTTGTTGGCATCATAATTTATTAATTACAAGAAAGTTAGATACAAAAGTAACAGAAGATAGTTACTAAGGAATAAAGAAAAATTAGTACTTTAATAGAGGAAAGGAATGAAAAAGATTATCTGGGGATTTTTCTTTTTGCTGGTTCTTACTACCCTGATCAGGGGTCTGGACCTGAACTATACCCCCACAGAGATGATCGTCAAAACCACCGAACCGGTAACTAATTTACCGGCAACCAGACTGAATGTTCCCGAATTCGACAGTTTTCTCGCTCAGAGATCGGTCAAAGAGATCAAAGCGGTCACCCCTTCACCTCAAAACAGATTCTTTGTAGTCCGCTTCGAAGAGACTCTCGACTGGCAACAGATCAGGGTGCAGAATCCACAATTTGCCGGTATAGAATATATCCAACCCAACTATCTGAACGAATTTCATAATCTCCCCAACGATCCTCTATATCTACAACAGGTTCTTCATCTGGTAAGAGTTCCGGAAGCGTGGCAATATGAGACCGGTAATCATAATGTGATCGTGGCTCTGGTGGACTCCGGTCTCTGGTTCGAGCATCCCGAGTTCAGCAGCTATGAAAATATCTGGATAAATTATGCCGAATATCCCCCCAATGGGGAGGACAGTTCCGGTAACGGCTATATTGATGACTGGCGGGGTTGGGACTTTGTAGATGCTCCGGAGCTGGCTCAAATTGCGCTGGGTGACTATCTGGATCAGGATAATGACCCGACTGATGAAAGCGGTCATGGAACTCATATTGCCGGTATAATCGGAGCTGCTACCAATAATGGAATAGGGATTGCCGGAATCTGCTGGAATATCCAGCTCATGATCTTGCGAGCCGGATTCAGAACTACCATCGGTGCCGGTTATTTGCAAGATGATGATGCCTCAGCAGCAATCATCTACGCAGCTGATAACGGTGCTCATGTTATCAATCTGAGTTGGGGAAGTAATACTTTTTCCCAGATCATTGCCGATGCCTGCCAATATGCCTATGATAAAGGGGTAATCATAATCGCCTCTGCCGGTAATACTCCGGTTCCAGAGGTCATGTATCCTGCCAAACTAAATACCACTATCGCCGTCGGGGCAGTTAATAATTTTCTCAATCTGACCGGTTTCACCAGTTACGGACCTGATCTGGATATCGTAGCCCCCGGAGAGTTTATCCTGAGCAGTTATCTACCCCAAGATGGTAATATCTATTCTCAGTCTTCCGGAACCTCCATGTCAGCCCCCTTTGTGGTCGGTGCTGTTGCTCTCCTTCTCTCCCGGGAACCGGGTCTCAGTTTCCACGAAATCAAATCGAGACTCTTTTCCTCTGCTATCGATCTTGGGGATCCCGGTTTTGATAACTTTTTCGGACATGGTCTCCTCAATGTGGAGGGGTTGTTAACCATTACTGAACATCCCTATATAGAGATCTCCTATCCGGCCGATCATTCTGGACTTTCCGGAAGTTTCGATATTACCGGAACGGTAGATTCACCTAATTTTTTCCGTTATTCGGTGATGTTTACCGATGAAGAGTTGCCTACTTCTCTGAGCTGGAAGGACGTCAATACTCATCAGAATATCCCAATCTATTACTATAATGAGGTTACGCAAGGTCGAATTGCCACCTTTCATGTACCCCCTACCCTGGCGGACAATGATTATCTGGTCCGGATAAAATTGCAAACTGTCAATGCCGAGATATATGAAAAAAGATTGAGGATCAATATCAATCAGACGGAACCGATCCTGAAAGAGGGTTATCCTATAGCAAGAAGACGTTTCCGGGGAGATATTCCTTACTATTTTGTTACTTCCGAATTCAGTCAGCCGGTCTCTTTACAGATGACCGTTATCTCCGAGAGCGGACATATAGATTATGTCTTCAGTAATTATGCCGATTCCCTGCACATTCTGCAGATTCCCGATGCTGTTCCCGAGGGAAGTGTATCGGTGCAACTCAGCGCTTTTAATGTCAGTGGACTGGAGTATTCTTCTCCAATTTTTGAAAATCTCATTGTGATCGAAAAGACCGGAATACCGACCGATACTTTTTCTCAGAGAACCATCGGACCGGCGATTATATCCACCCCGAAAGCATTTGATACGAACGGCAATGGAAATCTGGAATTCATCGGGATGTCGATAACCGAGGGTCAGGTTCTGGGTAATGTCAAGATATACGAATTTGATTATGATACCATGGAAGAGCGTTTTCTTTATGATGACGTTTTTCTTCCCATCGATTCCGGATTTGGCAATAATTATGGGATGGAGATTCTCGGTCTGATTGGTGATACTGCTGTTCTTTATGGAACTCTGGGTGATTCACCCTATCCTGATTTCGATTTCTGGTCGATGGGTAACTCTGTTGGTGGTAACATCATCGACTATAATAATAACGGCATAGATGATCTGATTCTCGTCCGGAATTATCAAAACACCAGAGTCCTTTCCCTGTATAGACGTTCCGGTAATCTGCAATTTGTGGAAGAGAACATTCTCTTCAATACAACTCCGACCAATGAAAGAAATACCTTTGTCCCGAGAGTGGTAGCTCGTGATCTGACCGGTAATAACAGAATGAATATTCTGGCAGCTGATACTGACGGTGATGTCATGGTTTATGAGATCACCAGTACCGTGTCGGACAGTCTGATCTGGAGTAAAAGATTACCGGCAAGAAATCTCTATCATCTATCGATAGGAGACTATACCGGCGACGGCTTCAATGAATTCTGTGTCGGCGGTTACGAAACCAATTATGTCGATCCCGATAAAACCTTCTGGTACTTCGAGTTCTTCTCCTATGACCGGGATGCCAGGGAATTTATCTCGCTCGGTTATCTTGCTTTTGACCACTATGATGAGGTTAACTCCATCAATTCCCTTGACCTGAATGGTGATGGGAGTAGAGAATTGGTCTTTGCCCTCAGCCCCTATATCTTTGTCATAGACTACGTTGATGGTGAATTCAAGCCGATCTGGCAAGGATCTTCTTACAGAACATATAATGTCATCCCCATCCCGGGTATCGATCAGAATGATCCGGGAGTGATCATCAACAATCTGGTCGACGGAGAAGCCCAATCGCAGTTTATCTCTATTAACATGTATTCGGGACCACCTTCCCCGATAGGATTGACTACTCAACCGGTTGATGATCATACTGTCGAACTGCACTGGAACAACTGCCCTGCGGAGTATTATCTCATTTATCGAAAACATCACAATGTGGTAACTCTGATCGATTCGACCTATACCAACAGCTATCTGGACAGTCAACTGACCGAAGGTGAGGAATATTATTATTCGTTAAAGGGGGTTAATCACAACTACGATCCCCCGGTCAGTAATTACTCTTCCTGGAAGTTAGCCATCCCTTATGCCATCCCCGATCTGGTTTCGATAAACATGACCGGTGCTAACGAATTACGCCTGCTCTTCAACGTGCAGCTCAGTAATGAAGCGATCAATCTCGGTTATTATAATGTCAATAACGGGGTAGGACGTCCCTCCTCCGTTAACCATACGGAAAATCAGCGAGGACTGCTGATGAAGTTCTTCAACCTCATTCCGGAAGATGCCGATGAGTATTATATCGAAATATCAGGCTTAAAGGGTAGATCAGGGGTTCCCTTTCCCGACGGTCAATATCAATTCAACTACTCCGAAGACCTGGAAGCACCGGTGATCATCTCTCATCAGGTGATCAATAAACAGGCCCTGGAGATAACTTTCAGTAAAGATTTAGATGCGGATATTGTCGAAGATGAAAATAATTTTATCCTGCAGGTCCCTCTGATCGATCCGACAAATAGTATCAAAACTATCTTATGTCATGAAAATATCTTATATCTCACTTTCAGTGAAGAATTAAAATACAGCAATAAACCTTATTATCTGGTAATGCATAATATCGTCGATCTGGCCGGTAATACCCTTCCCAATAATCAGAATATCCTCCGGTTTCAACTGACCGAAACCGAGGGTCTCAGTCATGTTCAGGTGGTTCCCAATCCCTTTATCAGAAGCAGGCATAATCGCCTGGAGTTTATCGGACTCCCAGTTGATGTAGAGGGGGAGATCAGTATATATTCTCTGGGTGGTGAGAGGGTATACTCATCGAAAATTAGCCCCTTGACTAATCTGAATAATACTTTACACTGGCAGGGAATGAACAATGCAAACCGGCAACTCTCCTCAGGGGTTTACATCTATGTAATCCGCATGGGGAAAGATATTAAGCGTGGTCAGATAGCTATTATAAATTAAAGTCAAGATAACCAGACCTGCCATCGGCAGAGGTGAAGAATGAAGCTTGGGAGGATAGTATGATTTCATTAGACTGGAAAGAGCGATTGAAACTGGATACTGAGGATTTTGTTGCCCGTAAAATACCTCAGGGCGAATATGACATTGATATAGTATATAATGCTTATCCTAAGCGAATTGATAATAAGATACCAGCAGAGGTAATAACCCTGGTAGCCAAGATATTGACAGCCAAAATTGCCCGAAATATGGAGCAGTATACCAACTTCTATAATTATCTGTGGGAAAAGAAGGGAGAAAACGGAAAGCTGATCTTCGTCTACCTGATGAAAACAGCACTGCATCGGAAACCGGCTGTTTTTCTTGATTATGTCAAGAAGGTACTGGTTAATTGCACTAATGCCTCCGATATCAATGCCCTGTTTAACAAAGCTATTGTTCCGCTCTTCAAAAAAGAGAACAAGAAACATCTCGATGTTATTTATAACTGGCTCAGTATAGACAATTCAGAATTGCATAAGGGGATCATCAATCTCTTTCTCAAGGTTTCAAAAAGTGATCCTTCCCTCCTTAAATACCTTTTTCAAAAAATGGAACGGGGTTGGCTCTATCCCAATCCTCACACTGTCAAAAACAGCGTTCATTTTCTAAAAGCCACTTACAAGATCGATCCCCAATTCTATTTCTCGGTTTACGATAATTATAAGGGGAGTCGTAATCCGGTATTTGTAGAGATTCTCTGTCATGCTCTGAATCCGATTAAAGAAGAAGAACCTTCTCAAAGAATCTACGGCTATCTGGAGAACTGGCACAAGAGCGGGAATATCCGCATCAAGAAAGCTGCCACTGCCGCATTAAAGACGATGAAGAAAAAGAGAAGTAAATGACCGATCAGAACTATATCACTATCGATGGCTTGATTAAATTAAAAGAGAGACTGCAGCATCTGAACACAGTTGAACGACCGGAAGTGATCAAACAGGTGGTTACCGCCCGGGAGATGGGTGATTTGTCGGAAAATGCCGAATACCATGCTGCCCGGGAAAGACAGCGTCACATTGATAAAGAGATCAATCACCTACGAAGCCGGATCAGTAGATTGAAAGCCCTCGATCCCCAACAGATACCGAAAGATGCCGTCCGTTTCGGAGCAATTGTTGTTCTGAAAGACATGCATAATCAGGAGATCATCAACTATCAGATCGTAGGGATCGATGAAGTAGGAGAGCCGGAAAACGATATTCACCCCATCTCGATCGCATCCCCCATTGGTAAGGGCTTACTTGGTAAAAAGGCGGGAGAGAAAGTGACTATCAAAGTTCCTGCCGGAGAAAGAGAATTTGATATTATAGAGATAAAATAAAGGAGTATTTAATGACCA
Source organism: uncultured Candidatus Cloacimonadota bacterium (assembly GCA_964610195.1). Lineage (GTDB taxonomy): Bacteria > Cloacimonadota > Cloacimonadia > Cloacimonadales > JAJBBL01 > JAHYIR01. The sequence goes on from CAZSVG010000004.1 coordinate 14,289, forward strand.
AACATGAAGAATTAACGAAGAAATTGAGTTATCAGCGTAATAATTTCTGGAAAACTGCATCTGCCTCAGAAAAGAAGAAAGCCATGCAGTTTGCCGAAGGTTACAAGTCCTTTCTCACCGCTTGTAAAACAGTCCGGGAGACGGTAGCATTTTCCCGTCTAGCGTTGGAAGAGAACAAATTCACCTCTCTGGAAAAGGCCGGAAAGACCAAAAAACAGAAATATTATCAGATCTATCGGCAGAAGAATGTCATCGCTGCTGTTATTGGTAAAAAACCTATATCCGATGGGTTGAATATCATTTCACCCCATATTGATACCCCCCGGGTTGATCTGAAACAGAATCCCCTCTATGAAGATGCAAACACTCAGTTGGGGATGATGAGGACCCATTATTACGGGGGGATCAAGAAATATCAATGGATGTCTACCCCTCTCGCTCTGCATGGAGTCCTGGTCAAGAAGAACGGCGAAATCGTCAATGTCTCTATCGGTGAAGACGAAAATGATCCGATCTTCATGATGCCCGACCTGCTTCCCCATCTTGCAGCCGAGCAGGCCAGTCAGAAACTTGGTGATGCCATTAAAGCCATTCACATGAATGTGATCTTCAACTCCATCCCCTATCCCGATGAGAAAGCAAAAGAAGCGGTGAAGCTGAATGCTCTTTTCATTCTCAATGAAAAATATGGGATTACCGAAGGTGATTTTCTCAGTGCCGAACTGGAATTGGTTCCGGCCGGAAAAGTTCGAGATGCCGGGATTGACAGGAGCATGCTTGCCGGTTATGGTCATGATGACCGGGTATGTGCCTATACTTCCCTGCAGGCTATCCTGCAAGCCGACCCTGCCGGGATCGGGCGAACTGCCCTGATCTTCTTCTCCGATAAAGAAGAGGTGGGTAGTGAAGGGAATACCGGTGCCAGATCGAGCCAATTTATTGATTTTATCGCCGAATTATTGAAACTGAACGGTGAGAAATATGATAGTTATACAGTCCGTAAAACCCTGATGAACAGTCAGATCCTTTCTGCCGATGTTAATGCAGCGATCAATCCAAATTTCCCCTCGGTTCATGAAAAAGAGAATGCCGTCCATATGGGTTATGGGGTCAGCGTTACCAAATTTACCGGAGTCCGTGGTAAATCCGGTTCTAATGATGCCCACCCCGAGTTTACTTCCAAATTGATCCATCTATTCAATCAGGAGAAGGTTAACTGGCAGATGGGTTCTCTCGGCCAGGTTGATGTTGGTGGTGGTGGAACTATTGCCAAGTTTCTCGCCGCTTATGGTGCCGATGTGATCGATTGCGGAACAGGGGTTATCGGAATGCATGCTCCGTATGAACTGATCTCCAAAGCAGACCTATATTCAACTTATCGGGCTTACCAGGTCTTCTTGGCTAAGGCATAGTTCGCAGAAACTTACAAGAAGAGAACACATGAAAATTCCGGTAATTCTGATACTGATTTTGATCTATGGTATTACCCTCTGCCCGGCTGACAGTCCGGAGACAAATGGGGGCGGCACTGATCATCAAATCCGCATTGATAAAGAAGAGGAGGTTCCCGGAGTTGTATTTAACCATTTTTATCGGGAATTACCTCTCGATATCCCCCTTATTCTTGATATCAATGCCGGTAGGTTCACGTTCCACCTGGAAAAACTATTCAAGGAAAAACTCGTGAAAGATGGATATTCTCTTTATGAAACAGCTCCGGAAAATAGCCTGGTCATCAGACTGAATTACGATGAAGAAACCAGACGGAGGAGTTCCGGATTCTTTCTCTTCAGAAAAGAATTTTTGGAGGATACTTACTATTTTTCCTACCAGTTGACCAAGACCCCGGAAGGAGAGATTCTCGACTTCGAAAATCTTACTCTGACAAATGTTACCGTTCAGGAAAGATCGAATATGAAATGGTATGACCCGATCCTGATTTCCGCAATTATCGGCACTCTGGCTTACCTTTTCTATTTCGGCGGCAATTAAATGAAACGGTTGATGAACATGAAAGGTTCTGAATGTAGGTTGCAACAAGTACAAATTTGAGGAATAAATGAAAAAACTTATTATCCCCCTGATCATCATTTTAGCTCTGTTCGGCTGCAGTCGTAACAGGGTTAGAAGAACGATGCCGGTTGAACGAAGAATGGAATTGGCCAACCATTATTATGATGCGGGTAAGTATCGTAGAGCTATTGAGCATTATACAGAGGTCGTTTTTGACCGTAGTTCGATCCATACCCCCCTGGCTCAATTTCGACTTGCCGAGTCATATTTTAACATGGGAAGATATGCCGAATCGGTATTTGAATACCGAGAGTTGATCAGACTATTTCCCGATTTCAGAGAGATCAATACCGCCTATTTCAGGATTGGAGAAGCCTATTTAAATCAATCTTCCAATCCCCATTACAGCCAAACCGAAACAGTAGCTGCGATTAACGCCTTTGAAGTCTTTCTGGATCGGTTCCCCTTTGATCAAAAAAGAAATCAGGCCTTAGAATATATTCAGGAAGCCCAGTATAAACTGCTGGAAAAAAAATACTATAACGGCTATATCTATTATAAATTATTCGATTACAGCTCTGCCCTCCTCTATCTCGATGAGATCATCGCCTTGGGTAACCGTAACGAACTCGACCGGAAATCTCGCTATTATGCCGCTCTGATCCATATTGAACGGGAGGATCAGGAAAAGGCAGGACCGATGGTCGAATCGATGAGGGAATATTATCCGAACACCAGAGAGACCAACCGGGTGGTTCGTCTCTATAACAGACGGTTCTAATTTAGATTAATTATTGGGTCATCCTTATTTGTAATAATCCTGTTGATTTACTATTAGTTCTTCTTGTGGTCACTCCGGGATGGAGACGAATATGAAGAT
>CAZSVG010000005.1:0-15529 GCA_964610195.1 uncultured Candidatus Cloacimonadota bacterium
CTACTATACCCATTTTGTCATCTCGAGCGAAGTCGAGAGATCTCCTCTTGGTCTGATACTATAACCATTTTGTCATCTCGAGCGAAGTCGAGAGATCTCCTCTTGGTCTGCTATAAACAGGTCATGAGATCTCTCCATTCCGCTACGCTCCAGTCGAGATGACAAGGAAGAGTGTTTTGCTACAGCCGAGATGACAAGGAAGGAAATATTGTTCCGTACTGGATTACAAGAAACGATGAAAAGGAAAGATTTACATAAAACATTGATGTAATATCCATAGATATAAGGATGTAATTATGTTGCAGAGAATAGTTTCTATTCTTATGTTGTCGCTGCTTGTATTTGGTCTGAAAGCCCAGCAAGGGGACCTTAGTACTGAAGAATATCAGCGAAGAGATGCCGAACTTCGAATGTTGGCAAACCGTTTCAAACAGGAAACAGGGTTTGAGGGTAATATCCAAAATAATCCCCAGATGATGAAACTGTCGCATTTTACAGGAGGATTTCCTGATTTAATTTTCCCTACAGCAAGCGATACTGTTCAGGCAAGACAAGTATGTAATCAGATAGTTGATCGAATATTACCATATCTACAAATCCCGGAAGAGCAGCTATCTTTGGAATCTATTGGTGGAGATGATAGAGTACTGAGAGCCCAATATAGACAGAGAGTTAACGGTTACGAAATTGAAGGAGCAGGGATTTTAAGAATCGCTTACTATTATAGTTCAGAACAAACACATATCTTGAACGTCCTTGTCCATATCGATCCCACCCCTGTCATTCCCCGGATAACTGAGGAGGAGGCGAGGAGGATCGGTCAAAACGAATATAAAGATTCGCAATTTTATACTCAACATACAGCCAATTATCAGGGTAGAGCTTTTATATTATACTGTAAGAATCCCCAGTCGTTAAAAGAGAATGACTATAATCTTTACTGGCGAGTTGGGTTTCCGGGTATATCCTATTATATTCACAGTGTCACTGGAAACATTGATTTCTATAATACGCTTGTATTAAAGGATTATGATTATTAAATTAAAGGTAACGTATACAATAATATTGTTAATCCCAATAATGGCAGTTTTGCTTGTTTAGGTTATCAACCATTATATGATGAAAATGATCGGCCGATAAATTTCTATAAAAAGACCATTGGAAATCAATAGGGATTTAACGATAGCAAAGGAAAAATGGTAGCGAGGGAAGGATTCGAACCTTCGACCTTCGGGTTATGAGCCCGACGAGCTACCAGACTGCTCCACCTCGCATCATACAGGTTAACTTAACAAGTTCGGTCATAACGTCAAGAGAAAACGTCAAAAAGTAGTGTCAAAGCGGGAAATAAGCCGGGTTCTGTATTCTACCTAACAGGCAGAACAATGTCTATTTGTCTGAACCGGATATTGCTATTCTCCTTGCGGAGATTCGGGTCTCCGAACCGGTTTTAGCTGCTTACCCGAGAACAAAGTATGTCGGGCAGACATACGGCACAAGGCGCTGTTCTCCTATTTAGCATTGCACCGGATAAGGCTTTCCTGGCATGCATTGTCACCAATACATCCGGTAGTCTCTTACACTACCATTTCACCCTTGCCCTTCACCGAAGCGAAAGGCGGTTTGTTTCTGTGGAGCTGGCTCTCCGTTACCGGAGCTTCCCGTTAGGAAGTATCCTGCCCTCTGGTGCCCGGACTTTCCTCTCCCCTATTACAAGGAAGCAGACATTTATCCCACTTTGACATCCAGAGATAATATATATCTACTCTTCTTCCTGAGCAAGTTCTTTATCAACGATCATTCTGCCACAGCTTTCACAGCTGACTATCGTATCCTTACGGGTGATATCGATCAATAACTGTGGTCTGACACTGAAACCGCATCCACCACAACCGTTATTGGTGTTCAAAAAGACCACCGCCTTGCGGTTTTTATTCTTGATCAGAGAGGCGTATCTGGTGACTATATTGGTTGGAAGGGTTTTGGCTATTTCGTTCCTTTTAGCACGGGTATGTTCTATTTCTTTATCAACAGCGATCATCTTCTTCCGTAACAGGTCCTCTTTTTCATTGAGTTCCCCTTCGGCAGCTTCTAATTCCTTCTTTCTTTCCTGCAGGAGCTTTTTTAACTCCTCTTCCTGGTCAATCATATCCAGAATCTGGTCATCAATTGCGGAATTCTTTTCTTTTAGAGCGTCTATTTCATTATTGAGGGCTTTATACTCTTTATTGGTTTTGATCTTGCTGAGCTGGGTCTCATATTTATTTATCTGTTCATTGTTGGTTTCCTGTTCCAATTCCAGTTTGTCGCGATTCATCAGATTGTTGCTAAGCTCTTTTTTGGCCTCTTCAAAGTTCTTCTTACCGCGGGTTACATTCTTCTCTAACTCTTCCAACTGCATGGGGAGCCTTTTCTTCAAGACTTCCTTCTCGCCGATTATATCATCGTAACGCTGCATCCGGATCAATGAGATCAGTATCTTCACCATTTTCTACTCCCTGAACAATAAACTGATATCTAACGATTTAACTGAATGAGTGATAAAACCTGCCGAGATATATTGCACTCCTGTTTCAGCATACTTTTTGATATTATTGAGATTTATTCCCCCGGAAACCTCTAATTCTACTTTACCGCCATAATGAGCCACTGCTTTGCAGATATTTTTAAGAGACATGTTATCCAGCATAACTCGATCCACCCTACAATTATAGGCTTCTCGTAATTCCTGTAAGTTCTTGACTTCCACTTCAACTTTGTAGTTTACATTATGCCGACGAACCTGCTCCACTGCTTTGGTAATGGATCCGGTAGCCTGGATATGATTATCCTTGATCATGATCATATCATAAAGACCAAAACGATGATTGAAACCACCTCCTACTCTGACGGCATATTTTTCCAACTCTCTAAACAGGGGGGTGGTTTTTCGGGTATCAAGTAGTCTGGTATTGTAGGGAGTAATGATCTCCACCATCTCCCTGGTGATGGTTGCTATGCCACTCAGTCTCTGCAGAAAATTGAGAGCTACTCTTTCCCCCGCTAAAATTGCTTTTGTGGAACCGCTAATCTTGATGATCTCATCACCCTTTTTGAGCTGATCACCATCCTTTTTATAGGCAACCCAGGAGAGATTATCATCTAGTTTTTGAAAGACCCGTAAGGCGACATGCAGACCGGCTAAAACGCCCTTCTCTTTGGCTATTAAAAAAGCTTTTGCTTTGTTATTCTCCAGATCGAGAAAGGTAGTTGTTATATCTCCGTTCCCGATATCCTCCTGTAAAGCTTTTTCAATTAGCCAATCAAGATTCATCCCCTGAATTCCTCCTTCTGAGTGTCAGCAAGGAAAGCTTTAGCCCGATGTTGAAAAAACAAAAAAAGCATTTGCCGTCTGACAAATGCTTTCTGAAACTTTCTATTACTTACAAATTGGCTTAAATATTCTCTATCACCTTCCAAACTCATCAATTTATTCCTCGATTTTCAGGAAAAAAATCTTCTGTTTATCTGTCAATAACTTTTTGGAAATCGTCATCGTCTTATAGGTAATCTTTCCAACCCATTTTTTCCAATAGAGCCACGATATCCTTGACCTTCTCCGAGCTCTCTTTGCGGGTTATCAGCAAGACATCGGGGGTATCAATGACGACCAGATTATCGGTGTCGATCATGGCGACCAGTTTCTCCGAATGAACATAGTTTCCGGTACTGTTGATCACCAGATTGGGACTCTTCATGGCGTTGCCGTTCTGATCTTTTTCTGCCAGATCTGATACAGCCCGCCAGCTACCAACATCATTCCAATGATAATTTACCGGAATGACTACCCGTTTCTCCGCTTTCTCCATGATGGCTATGTCAACAGGCGTTTTCGTCATCTGGAGATATTTACTGCTGATATCGGCTTCTAACCCTTTTTCGTCCCAGATGTTCTCTATGTCATTGATCAATTCATAGATTTCGGGAGCATGTTTACGATACTCTTCCAGGATAGTTTCGATACTCCACATAAACATTCCGCTGTTCCAGAAATAGTTCCCTGCCTTCAGAAAAGATTTCGCTTTATTATAATCCGGCTTTTCTTTGAAATTTGTAATCTCATGAACACCTTTGCTAACCTCCGAACCTGCTTCAATATACCCGTAACCGGTAGCCGGATAATCAGGTCTAATACCAAAGGTAACCAGATTTCCATCTTTGGCCGATTTAATGGCAGTTTTAATGCTCTGTTGAAAGATATCCTCTTCCACGATTACATGATCGGAGGGCAGAATAAACATAACCTCGTTGCCGGGATATTTTCTCTTTAGATAGGCGGCACTGAGAGCAATACAGGGTGCCGTATTCCTTCCTACCGGCTCAATGATCAGATTACTCTCGGGGAGGGTTGGAATATTATCGTGGATTAACGGGCGTTGAGATTCTGTAGAAACGACGAAGATACTCTCCAATCCGATAATGGGAAAGAGTCGTTCTACTGTTTGCTGAATCATAGTTTTCTCTGAAAACAACTGTAAATACTGTTTGGGGGTTATCTCCCTGCTGAGAGGCCAGAATCTTGTTCCCGAACCTCCTGCCATGATGACGGCAATCATATATCCTCCGCTATTCTATCTTGAAATTTTGATTTTCTTTCTATCTATTCCCGGGGTTTATTATCACGACTATCGATAATCGAAAAATCTTCATCCTTCGGTACTGTATAGACCTGCTGATCGACCGGTCGGTTTACCACTTCATTGGAGAACCTGAACTCAACTCTGTTCTGTTGATGATCTTCATAACTGACTCCGGTTATCAGATAATCGCCCTTTCTGATTAGCATTTCAGCTCTGGCAGTATAAGGATCATCTTCCGGAACCAGGATAATCTTGTATGTTTGATCATCAACATTTATCAGTTCCCTTTCCGATTTCATCCAGTAGAGTCTGATAATGTCGTTGGGCTTGAACATCCCGCCGGTATGCTCGATACCGGTAATGATGATCGTTCTTTCCACCTCATCGATCAAATATAGTTCCCTGTCCACGATCATTTTCTGACCGGATGGAGTAGTAAAAACTATGGCCATCTTCTCACCTGAAATATAGACTATCCCGTTTGATTTCATCGTCCTGTCCTGGACTTTCCAGTAATTGTTCTGATGGAAATCGGCGGCGTAATTTTCTATCGTATCATATTTTGCTGTAAGTTGCCGATATATCTCATCAATGGTATCGGCTACTAATATTCCACTGCTGATGAGTAGAAATACCAGTAATAAGGATCCTCTCTTAGTTGATCCCGTAAGCATCTAAAACCTCCTGGGTCGCAATTACCTCGCGTGATTTACTGCCGGCATATTTGCCGATTATTCTGGCTCTTTCGAGCATATCTATCAATCTCCCGGCTCTGGCATATCCGATCTTGAAATGCCGCTGTAACATGGAAACCGATGCTGTATCGGCAGAAATCACCAGCTTGGCCGCATCAATGAACAACTCATCGTCATACTCCACCAGTTCCAGATCATCACTACTCTCACTGATAATCTCTATCTTCTGCTCCGGTTTCGGTTGGGTACGGAGATATTCTATTAAACGTTCGATATCACCATCTGCTACATAAGCTCCATGAATTCGCTCTGCCTGCCCTTTGGTTGGCGGTATAAAGAGCATATCACCTTTACCGAGCAGTGTTTCTGCCCCATTCATATCAAGAATGACCCGGGAATCTATCTTCTGGGCAACCTGAAAAGCTATCCTGGAAGGGAAATTGGCTTTGATCAGACCGGTGATGATCTTGATCGAGGGTCTCTGAGTAGCCAGAACCAGATGGATCCCGATCGCTCTTGCCAATTGAGCTAATCGGGTTATCGGTAACTCGATATCTCTTCCGGAACGCATGATCAGATCAGCAAATTCATCTACAATGATGATAATGTAAGGGAGTGTCTCCTCAAATGGTTGATCTTCACCGACAATTAGTTCCTTGATCTTTTTGTTATAGGCGTTGATATCACGGACACCATAATGCTGGAGCAGTTCATAGCGTCTTTCCATTTCGGTCACAGCCCAGTTTAAAACAATCAAAGCTTCCTCGGCATCGGAGACAACATCCTGGATCAGATGAGGTATCCCCTCATATCCCGATAATTCGATCCTCTTCGGATCGATTAAGACTAATCTCAACTCTTCTGGATTAGAACGAAAGAGCAGGCTGCAAATAATGGAGTTGATACAGACACTTTTCCCCGAACCTGTCGCTCCGGCAATAAGAAGATGAGGCATACCGGCCAGATCAGTCACTACCGGAGTTCCGGTAATATCTTTTCCCAGAGCTATGGCTAACTTACTCGGATTTCTTAACATCTGCTCCGAAAGAAGAATATCCTTCAGATAGATCGTTTCCCGCTCTTTATTGGGTACTTCGATCCCTATTAAACCCCGACCAGGTATCGGTGCCTGAATTCTTATCGATCTTGATTTTATGGCCAGAGAAAGATCGTCTGCCAGTGCCAGAAAACGACTAACCTTAACATGAGGAGCCGGCTTCAACTCATATTGGGTTATGATCGGTCCGATATTGACATTAACCACTTCTGCTTCTACCCCAAATTGAGCCAGCTTCTCGATCAGAATCCGACTTGTCTGGGTGATGATCTTCTCCATCTCTTCCCGGTCTCGAACAAGAACCTGAGCAGAGCTGGTCAGGAATTCTTCAATACTGGGCTTCTGATAGTCACCCTGGTTCTCTTCTTCCAGAGGTATGAATGGTTTTCTTTTGCTCTTCTTTTCTTTTTGGGGCTCTTTATATGATTGGTCGCTGTCGTCTAAATGAACCAGATCGGGAACCTCTTCACCGTTCTCATTATACTCAACATGATCGGTAATAGTCGGAATACTTTTCTTATCCCGCTTCCCTTTTTTCGTCTCGACTGGTTCCTCTATTCCCTCATTTCTTGCTTTTGTGACTCTAAACCTTTCTTTTGATTGTTCTTCCGGTCCTCTCTTCAGAGTCAGAAAATCAAACACTCCGGCTAAAGCTTTTCCCAGCCAGCGGAGAAAATTGATCACAAAAGATGTCCCCACAATAGCGATAAAGAACCCGATCAGGAGTGCAAAAGAGATAATCGCTGTCCCGGTAGAGTTGAAGATCTTGAAAAGAATGTTATGGCAGGTTTCGATAATGATCCCGCTGGTCGAGAAGTAATCCTGTCCTATAGCCAATAGGGCAATATTCAGGAAGAAGCCAAGAAAGATAACCGAGATAGCTTTGATTTTATATTCCCGTCTGTAGGGGAAAAATATCCTGATCAAACCGAGCAGTAAAAGTGCCAGTAGGATAAATTGTGAAAAGAGCTGTCCGGTAAGGAAGAAAAACCAATATCCGAAAAATGCACCAAAAGGTCCGATCAGATTGTTAACTCGTGGGAAATTTAGGGTCAGATAATCTAAAATAGACATCCCTGAGTTTTTAAGGATCCCATAGTCCTCTTCGAGCATTATCTTACCAGGAATAATCGACAGGAAGAACAGGAGGGCCAAAATAGCGAGGAAAATACCACCATAAATATGTCCGAAATAACTGAGCTTTTTATTGTTTCGCATATCAATACCTTTGATCGATACTACACACTGAACCTGATAAACATGACATCACCATCATTGACCGTATAGTTCTTTCCTTCGATCCTGATCTTTCCTTTTTCCTTTAATGCTTTTTCGGATCCATACTCCATTAAATCATTATAATGAAAACATTCCGCCCTTATAAAACCTCGCTCCATATCGGAATGGATCTTACCTGCTGCTTCCTGGGCATTTTCACCTTTCGTTATTGTCCAGGCTCTGACTTCATTTTTACCCACAGTAAAAAAACTGATATAACCCAGTACCTGATATGCCAGCTGAATGATCCTATCCCTGGCAGATACATCTATCCCCATTTCATTGAGAAAGATCTCCGCATCGTCAGGCTCCAGACTGAGTAACTCCATCTCAAATGTGCCTGCTATATCAACCGCTTCATAACCTTTCTCATGTAATGAGGTTAATATCGGATTATTCTGTCCGTATCTCTTCTCGTCCGAATTGAGCAAAATCATAACCTGTTTGATTGTCAATAATTGAAATCCCCGGATGACCTTTTCTTCGTCTGCCTGTAGTTCAGCCTTTCGGAGTGGTTTCTCTTCATGAAGGATACTGACAACCTTTTCCAGTACTTTCTCTTCAAAAAGAGCTTCCGCCGACCTGACTCCCCGTTGTAGATTCAATCTGACCTTTTCAAGTCTCTTTTCGGCAATCTGCATATCGGTGATCACCATCTCGGTCTCTATTTCCTGCAAATCTCTCAAAGAATCGGGTCCACCCATTGCTTGATTGATTATCTGATCGTCAAAATTACGCAATACTATGCCCAGAGCATCCAATTGCTTTAATTTTGGGGAATCCAATCTCATCCTTTTCCCCTCCTCTTCATCGGCAGGGAAATCAAGAACTTCGATGATTGAAAAAGTGGTCTTGTGGGGTTTGTAGAGATTGGTAAGTGTTTGAACCCGGGGATCAATAACCTCTACTACCGCTATATTCGGTTCATCCTTATGAAAATATCCGGTCTGGGCATTTAATCCTGTCAGAGCGTTAAAGATTGTTGTTTTACCACTATTGGGTAAGCCGATTAGTCCTAACTGCATTTATCCTTCTATCTATGATTATCTCTTCCGTTTCCCGGGAGTAGTTTCTATTCTCTCTTTTTTAATCCTTTTATCATTGCGTCCTTTATCGGCAAAATCCCTGGTAGTCTTTCCTTTATAATAGGACTTATGACGGTTCTCTGGTAAAAAATCTTCTCCTGCTTTCTTTCTGTTGAATGCTCGATCTTCAACGGCTTGATAACTTGAACTTGCTCGACGGTCTCTCTTTTTATCGTCATAGTTTGCTCTTTCTGTTCTATTGCTTTCCCCGGATTCAGATTTATAGGGTCGTTTGCGATCTTCTCTAATGCCATATCTTCCTTCGGATCTTGACGAGTGGGAATCCCTCTTTTGATCTCTGGAGAAAGTACTTGTCCGTTCTTTACGATTACCGTATCTACCCTCTGATCTCGAATCTGATCTCTCTCGGTCATTGCGGTCTCGATATCTACCTTCACTCCTTGACGATTCAGAATCTCTTCTCTGTCCTCTGTTGTAAGACTTATCCCCTTTCTCATTATCCCGGTATCTTCTCTCTGATCTCGCTGAAGATGAATCAACTTGTCGTTCTCTTGAGTAGCGTCCTTTGCTTTGTTCTCTCATCTCCCCTCTCGGAGAAGAGGATTGAGATCTTCCCTTTGCTCCGGTAATTCTTTTACGATCGGGTTTCTCTTCATTTATAATGGCATTGATCTCTCTTTGTTTAAGGGGTCTGAACAAACCGGAGGGAAGATCATCAAGCTTAATAGGTCCAACCTGTAACCTCTTCAAGCCAATAACTTTGTAACCGAGAGATTCCAGCATTTTCCTGATCTGGCGGTTTTTACCTTCAAAGATGGTAAATCTCAGCACTGTTGAATTCTCATCACTCTTCTTGATAAAGATCCTCGCCGGCAGAGTTCTTGTCCGATCAATGATCACCCCTTCCTGTAAACGATGCAGATCTTCAGTTCTGATCCTCCCCTTAACCTCCACCTTGTAGATTTTAGATAGCTCATAGCGGGGATGCATGATCTTGTCGGCAAAATCACCATCATTAGTCAGAAGTAATAATCCTTCAGAGTCTTTATCAAGCCGCCCAACAGCAAAGAGATTTACCTCAAACTTTGGGAGCAGATCAAAGACCGTTTGCCGGCTATATTCGTCACTTCTGGTAACGATATAACCTTTTGGTTTGTTAAGGGCTAAATAAATCTTTTCCTCAATTGGAGTTACGATCTTGTTATCGTATGCTACTTTATCGATACCGACATCGATGTCTGTTGCTAAGTCGGAACAGATCACATTATTAACAGATATCTTTCCATTAATAACCAATTCTTCCACTTCCCGGCGTGAACCAAGATTACACATTGCTAAATATCTGTTAATCCTCATTTCATTTACCATGCCTCTAAACTGTTGCGTATTATCACTCTGAACAGTTCTTTGAAAATTTCATTGCGTGCCTCTTCTTCGTTCTGCCACTTGACAGTCATCGTGGTTTGAGGCGAATATCTTTCAGTGATTATTAAGGATTTGTTTTCCCAGATCACTTCATTACGAACCAGATCGGTGAAAGTGATTTCCATTACCAGCTTAACCTGATATTCCTCTATATTTTGATCAATACTATAACCGTATATCGTGCTATTATAATCAAGAATCCTTCCCTCTATCTGACTGTCGGGATTATCATAAGCAATCCGTAATCTTCCATCCTGTTGAAATGAGGAAATGATCGAATTCCTTAACTCCTCCTCCAGAAAGAGTTCTATTGTATCATTCTCAAAAGGCACGATCATAATATCCCGCAGATGAGGATATTGATTCATCCGTAAAGAATATGTACAACCGGAGATGATTATCAAAATGGCGATAAGGCCTTTAATATACGGTAGTTTCATATTTTCAAGTCATATTGAGAGTCATTTATGTCAAGGAATAATACTGATATACTTGACAAAAAGATTCGCTCTAATAAATATCAGTCCCAAATGAAGAAAATCGTGGAGGTTCTCTAAATGAAGAAAAATTTGCTTACTCTTAATGAGGTTGCCAAATTACTCAAGGTTAGCCCCAATGTTATAAAAGAAATGATCAATGATAAAGTTTTTAAAGCAGTTAAGTCCGGAAATACCCAGAAAATAAATAAAGATGAGATCGATGAATGGCTTGCTAAGTTAAATGAAAATGAAGAACAGATGCTTGCTCTGAGAAGAACTGTCTGTAGATTTCAGGATTACTTCCTCTCCGAATATATCTGCATGAACTTCGAGGCTGATAATAAATATGAGGCTATTGCTAAAATGTCCACTATGGCTAAAGAGTTAAAGATCGTCAGAGACCACAGATGGCTGTATGAAGTCGTCGTGGCCAGAGAAGAATTGGTATCTACTGCTGTTGGAAAAGGGGTGGCCCTTTTACATCCCAGACACCATCACCCCTCGAAGATTAAAAAACCGTCTATCCTCTTTGGCAGATGTGAGCAGGGGGTAGAATTTGATGCTCCCGATAATGAACCGGTCTCTCTTTTCTTTATGCTCCTCTTGCATAACGACAAACAACATCTCTTCTCTCTCTCCTATATCTCCAAGTTTATCATGAAAGATGAGAATTTAGTAGCACTAAAGAATGCCAAAACTCCGGAAGAGATAGTTAATCTATTGACTTTACATAAGTAAGCACTTTTTAACGCAGGATAGATATTTTTCAATAATACCGCTAACTTAATATAATACATATAATTATAATTAAACAAGAAGATGGAGTAAGAAGAATGCAGAAATTAGTAAGAGTGATTTTAGGTAGCAAATCCGATATGGTAATTGGTGAGGATATAAAAACTTATCTCGATAAGTTTGGTATTCCCTATGACTTTTATGTCTCTTCAGCCCACCGTAATCCTGAAGCAACAGCCAGGTTAGCCAGTAATGCTCATGAAGAAGGGATCAGGTTGATCATCGCCGTAGCCGGTATGGCCGCGCATCTGCCTGGTGTTATTGCTGCTCATACCCCACTTCCGGTTATTGGTGTTCCGGTTAAGGGAAACAGTCTGTCAGGAGAAGATGCCCTCTATTCAATAGTCCAGATGCCGACCGGGGTACCGGTTGCCACTGTTGCCATCAATGGTGGCAAGAATGCCGCAATTCTGGCCTGTCAGATGCTGGCTATTTCAGAGGCGAAGTATCTGGAGAAGCTGATTAGATTTAAAAAGGAGCTGGCCAGCGGTTGATGTTTCACGTGAAACATTGATCAAAAATATGATATAAAAATAGGGGCTAGTGCTAGCCCCTATTTTATTTGTACTTAAGCTCTCTATTCTATGCCGTTCAGTTCGAAGAGAGGCATCAGATATAACGATCTTTCACCATCCCATTTATCATAAATCTCTTTGATTTCGATTAGGGTTTCCAGTTCATCGGGAAGCAGCAGCAGATCTGTTTTTCCGGTAAACATCCCACCCCTGCCGACACTGAAAGTGAATCCGGGAAATCTATATGAATAGTCCTTTAATTCAATCTCTCTAAATCCCCCGATCTTCTTCATAAGTACGGTTGCTTCTTCCATTCCACCCAATTCATCGATCAATCCCAAATCAAGGGCTCTTTTCCCGGTCCAAACCCTACCCTGGGCAAGTTGGTGAACTTCCTCGTAATTCATTCCTCTCCCCTCTGCCACTACATTGACAAACTTATCATAAGTATCCAGGATATAATCTTGCAGCATCATTACTTCATCATCTTCTATCGGACGATAGAAAGCCAGGATATCTGCATTATCTCCTCTTTTCACTGAAGACCAGCGGATTGCCAGCTTATCAAAAAGTCGGTTGAAGTTGGGGATCATTCCGGTCACTCCGATTGATCCGGTAATCGTGGTTGGTTCAGCCACAATCTTATCAGCATAGGCCGAAATATAGTAACCTCCAGATGCAGCAGCTCCACCCATGGATACTATAATAGGTTTACCCTCTTCCCGACATTTCTTTACTTCCCGGGCTATCAGATCAGAAGCGTATGCTGAGCCTCCTCCACTGTTTACCCTAAGGATAATACCCTTAACACTTTTTTCTTCTCTGGCTTTTTTGAGCTGTTCGGCTGTGGTTTTTCCTCCGATTCTCTTCCCCGGTACCCCTTTACTCATAACTATATCCCCGGTGGCGTGGATGAGGGCAATCTTTGCCTTGGGGGTTTCGTACCAGACATAATTCATTTTTTCATTGGGGAGGTTATCCTGGATCCTTGGATTTGTGAAGATCATTTTAAGTTCATTTTCCAGGTCATCTTCAAAGATCAGTTTGTCAACCAACCCATTATCCAGAGCATTTTGGGCAATCAGGTAAGGACCATTGTTGATTATTTCATCCACACTGGCAGTTAATTTATTACCTCTCCCCTCGGCAAGTAATAGCTTCAAATAGTAATAGAAGTCATCAAGTAAATCGCCATAGGTCTGCCGTTCTGCTTCCGTCATCTCCGTTTCGGTAAAAATATTCAGCCCAGTTTTAAAATCATGACTGCGGAGATCAAGAACATCGATGCCTAGTTTATCGAGCATTTCGGCGAGATAAGGTAGGGCAACCGAGAAACCTGTCAAAGCAACCGAGCCATTAGGGTTAAGATAGATGAAGTCGGTAAAAGAGGCGAAAAAGGCATATTGGAGATTACCCAGATTGTCGCTATATAATATTATTTTCTTCCCCTTATCTTTAAAACTAAGTAATTCCTCTCTCAATTCCAGTAGATTGGCGAAATTTGTTGTGAATTGAGGATTTTTGAAGACAATACCCTGAACGGAGTCATCATCTTTCAGCTTTCTGATATCTTCGATAGTCTCTGCCATGGTAACCTGATTTTTAACCATTACAAATGGGCCGAACTTACTTCTCTCCTTTTCATCGACGATCTCCTTATTGAGTTTGAAGGAATAGAGATTATCTCTCTTGGTCGGGGAAGGAAGGGTGCGATGATCTTTATTGGACAGAAATATGTAATATTTCCCTCCGTAATAATCATTGTTATCATCAAATGCGGCAGTAGTTCCCAGTCTTGCTTTTTTTGCAGCCAGAGAGAAATTCACTCCGATTGTTTCTGCTTCCAGATTATAGGTCCCGCCAACTCTTATTCCATTAATAATCTCTGTTTCCAGGCCAATAGTAGGTTTATCCCAGGAAACTTTCCTGACAGTCTCTTCGATCTTTTCAGTATAACTGATATCTCCGGTAAGAACAATCCTGTCTCCCAGAAATCCATTACCCCAGAAAGGTCTGATACCTAAACCGACATAATAACCGGGATGGGTTTGGTTTATTTCTTTGATATTTAAGCCCAGACTCAGCATATTATGCGGTCTGAATAATGATGAAAGAGAATAATCGGCATCGCCTATATCGCTGTTGATCCAGTATGTATCTCCACCAAGATAGAAGTTACGGAATAATTTGATAGAGGTGGCTAAACGATAATTGTTACTTTTTCCGTCTTTACCATATACAAAGGCAAATCCGTCTCCATTAAAATAGATTCTGTATCTTTCCTCGGTTCCATCTTCATTGTAATTTTGTTCATAAGCCAATCCGGCAGCATTGCCATAACCGAGAGCAGCCGGATTAATTTCAGTTGCAGTATAGTCGTCAGCAGTGGCAACAGAACCGGTCTGAGCTGGAAGACTGTTAGCCATAAAAAAAATAAATAAGCTAACTATTATCAATAACATGAATCTTTTTTTCATAATCACTCTCCTGAGTTTTGCTATTATTTGATCTCTCTTTTACTGTATATAATGGTACCTAGATAGAAAAACAGAGTACCTACGAGCATATGAACCAATGTTTTCCAATTCAGGAAAAACGACCATCCCGGCAAGGGAAATTCATTTTGATCGAGCACCACCCTGTTTACTTGACCAATACCTATGCTTATAACCGAACTAAAATAAGAAAATGGAGATGGAATATGCCAGCCATATATTCTGTTAAAAATTGTAATTATAAGCCAAAGTCCGAGTATAACTCCGGCAGATTTTACAGTTGCCGAATCTTGAAAAATTGCCGATAAAAATAGAGCCAAAGCGGACAAAATTGCCGATATTACCAATGCTGGCAGAATCCATTGCATCATTCCGACAAAAGCATATAAGAAATTCCATGTCATAACACCATTGACCTGAATGACAGCATAGATATTCAGAATCAAAAAGTTCAGGACACATAATCCAAAGAATATCATCCAGTTTCCTCCAACAATAGCAACTAATTTAGAGAAGGTTATTCTGAAAATTGATACCGGTTGGGCTCTGTGAAACAATTCATAATTGTCTCGATGAGAGACATTAAGAACATTTGCTGTAGTTAATGCCAGATTCAAAAATAATAGTACTGAAAGTGACATAGCAGCAAAGTAATTGGCTACAAAGCTTATCTGTCTGTTAAAATCAGCAACTTCAAATGGTAATTCATTTCTTATGGCCTCTTTCAGAGATACTGCATCTTCGCCATAATCTATGATTTTCCCATGCTGCAAAACAAGAGCTAAGATAACCCCCAGAATTATCATTCCATATATCCCACCTATTATCCAAACAGGGATAAACAACTTCTTACCCATCACTTGCACTTCCTTTCTAATTAAAGCGCTATTAGTTCTCATAATATCCTCCTACTTCTGCCAGAAACAGATCCGTCAAGGATGGACGTCTGTATTCTGCACCTTCTATAGTAACTGTTTTTTCAACTAAACCACTAATTGAGCCCAATTTAGGGGTTACAATTCGGGGATTCAGATTCATGAATTCTTCTTTTTTTTCAGTTGGTACGGTGATTATCGTATACCGATTTTTTAGCTCTTCTATTCCATCATGGAGAACTATTCTTCC
>CAZSVG010000006.1:0-14777 GCA_964610195.1 uncultured Candidatus Cloacimonadota bacterium
CCTGATATACCTGTTTTCTCGGAAACATATCTGATTGGAACTACTATCGACCAAAGAGTTACCTTTCCCGATCTACAATTAACCGGTATTCCAGATGCAACTTTTACCAGCACTGATGATATTATTCAATTTGCCTTTTCCAAGAATGTTGAGTATGATCTCAGTCTTGGATGGCTTTTCTTCGAACTTCCGGTAGACCTTTATTTCGGTGGTAACATAAAATATTTATCCCGGAAAATACAGGATTTTACAGGAACAGGGACCGGGTTTGATATCTCTTTTATGACTAATCAGTATCTTTACCGCTGGTTTGATGTCAGATGGCTGGGAACTCTCTCTATGGGAATCAATGTTCAGGATATCGGGGGAACGTCTGTTTCTTGGGACACAATATCCCGTCAATCAGATGAGATAGTTATGAATACCAAACTAGGGTTTTCTTATCTTCAACCCATACATAGCATAAAATCGTCCCTCCTTCTGGCAACCGATACCGATTATCATGTCTATGGGCAGAAACAACGCTGGGGTTTTGAGTATACATATGATGAACTGATCAGCGGAAGATTAGGTTACTTCGATAACAATTTTGCTACCGGGCTATCACTCAGCTTATTTGATTTTACTCTGGACTATGCTTTCATCACCAATAACCTGGGTGATACTCATCGCATAGGATTGAGAGCTAACTTTTAAAAAGGACACAGAATAGAGTCTATCTTACAATTGGAGGTGGAGCAAAATGATAATGTCAGAAAATAAATTGCAAATTATACCTTGGTTTTTTATTATAATTGTTACTATCATACCTCTTTTGCTGCTTAGTTGCTCTGGAAAAGAGACCTTTGGGCTTGATACTACTCCTCCTGCTCCGGTTAACTTGATCCCCCATTTGGGTGACACCGGGGATCTTATATATGTTGGAGGTGTTCTGGTCAATGATGAAAACAACGGGATAGATACAGTCCCCGATAATAATTGGCTCAGAATCCAATGGTATACTGTCCAGGACCCTGATCTTGATTATATTAAGATCTTCCGCTTTGGAGATTATTCTCAGGAGACCTTTATTGATTCTCTATCCCGCACCCAGGTTAATCATAATCAATACCTGGATAGTAGTTTACATCTGGTCAACCCTGTCGGGCAAACTTGGTATTATTATGTTAAGGGATTTGATATTCATGGTAATTTCAGCGTCTCAGATACAGTCAGCTATAAACTATTATCAAAACCGGTGTTACTAACCCCTGCCGATTTTGCTGAAGTTCACCCTGATTCCCTCTCCTTTCAGTGGCTAAAAACTAATGATGCTCTGCACTATCGGGTATTGATCTTTGACGACGAGAACAACTACATCTGGCACGAGGACTATCATATTGACGAAAATAGTGAAGAGATTCTATTCATGGAATATCGAGGCCCCAACCTTGCTAATGATATGATCATCTGGCGGGTTGATACTCTCGATGATATAATCTATGATTTAGATCCACATGGTATTTCCATGAGTGGTGCCGAATCTCTGGAAAGGATTGTATATATTTCTCCTTAAATACTGATCTGGTAAGCCTCTTGCATATATATTCAGTTTTTTGCTGAAGACTTTGTTACAGAAATAGCAAAGACTGGAACCCTTAGGAAGAGTGGGAGTCGGCTCTATCCGATTCCCATCCTCCCTAAGGGTCTTCTTATTTTTAAAGAAAAAGGAATCAAATATTAACTATCTTTCAGACTCTTTGATTATCTTCAGTATCTGTTGTTTTTCATCCGTATAGATTTTGATTGCAACAATAATGAAAGGAATGTTGTCCTGATATTTTTCCAATTTGGTAAAGTCTTTCTCTGTGATCAGGACATAGTCGAAACTACTTTTTATTTCTCTGATCATTCTGGCTAATGATTTAGAATCCTTATAATCGTGATGGTCGGGAAACTTGTAGTGTTTTTGGAACTGCAATCCAATTGATTTTATAGTATGCTCAAAAGATTCAGGTTGACCTATTCCCGAGAGAAGAGCGAGCTTTTTATCTAATATAGATTCCGGAACGATAGTCTTCCCATCAGGAGATGTCAAGCTGCTTATCTCGTATCTGATCCTGATGATAATCTGAACCCTCTTTCTGAGTTGAAGTGGTATCTCATCCTGACCGTTATAGATGATGCAGTTTGCATAACGAAGCGATCTGAGTCCTTCTCTGAGAATTCCGGCAGGAAGAACGAAACCGTTACCGATATTGGTCCAGGTATTAAAGAGGACGAACTCACAATCTTTTTTTATTTTCAAATGCTGAAAAGAGTCATCAAGAATGACATAATCGAGATCAGAAAATTTCTCTTTGAGGATCTGTAGCGATTTTTTCCTATTCTTTCCGACAATAACTGGAATTCCTGGAAGTTTATGGGCAATTAACAGAGCCTCATCCCCGACCTCGGCTGATCTGTCTCTTATCCTTTCTCTATCTGAGAGCAGGAAGTTGGTTTTTTCGTATTTACCTTTATATCCCCGATGGGAAACAGCAACCAGATAACCTGCTTCGCTCAGTGTTTGAGCCAGAAAGATAGTAAAGGGTGTTTTCCCACTCCCTCCAGCCACGATATTCCCTATAGAAATCGTTTTAATTTCCGGGATGTAAGCTTTTTTAATACCCTGCTGATAGATGCTTCTTCTCAGTTGAAGAATTATTGTAAAGATAAGTGATAGTGGATAGAGAAGGTAATTTATAAATCTTCTCCGGTAGAGAAAAGAGTCCCATCGCATAGATTTTGTAATTATCGGTAAAAAAAGGGATCCCTCACCTACAAAAATCAAATTGTGATAAAATGATCAGAG
Source organism: uncultured Candidatus Cloacimonadota bacterium (assembly GCA_964610195.1). Classification (GTDB taxonomy): domain Bacteria; phylum Cloacimonadota; class Cloacimonadia; order Cloacimonadales; family JAJBBL01; genus JAHYIR01. The sequence goes on from CAZSVG010000006.1 coordinate 2,834, forward strand.
AGGGTGAGGGATTACAACAAGTTAAAACTGAACCTGGGGAGCTGCCTGTGAAGTTTCAGGTGCGTCAAAGAACTGTGCCCTTTCAAAATTGAACATTCCGGCAATCAAATTGTTCGGAAAGATAACAATAGTCCGGTTATACTGACCAACTGCTTCATTGAACCGTCTTCTTTCCACGGCAATTCTATTTTCGGTCCCGGCAAGTTCATCCTGAAGTCTGATAAAATTCTGATTTGCTTTCAAATCGGGATAGTTTTCGGTTATCATTAAAAGTCTCTGGACTGCTCCGGCAAGCGTGTTCTGAGCTTCTTCAAATCTCTGGAAGGCTTCCGGATCGTTCAGTAAATCTTCTGATACTTCTATAATGCCGCCAACTCTTGCTCTCGCATCAGTAACAGCTCTAAATGTCTCTTGTTCATGAGTAGCATAACCCCGAACAGTTTCCACCAAATTAGGGATCAAATCAAATCTTCTCATCAGCTGATTTTGGACATCAGCCCAGCTCTGATCAACATTAACCCTTAGCTGCTGCATATTATTATATCTGCCAACAAATACTCCAACAATAATTATTACCAATACTACTAAAATTAGCAGCACAATTAGAAAATTCTTCATCTTACTCCACTCCTTGTTACTTTTTTGGTTAAATTACCCAATAAACGCCCGGCTGGTTTTTAAAATTCAAAACCTTTCCTGGCTTTAATTCCTTGTTGATAATAATGTTTTATCTCTTTCATTTCGGTGACCAGGTCTGCTCGTTCAATAATTTGTGGATGAGCAGACCTTCCAGTCATAATTATTTCCGCTTTGGTTTTAATGTCAAAGAGTTTTAATTGATCGTTCAGATCAATCAATCCCCAGGCAACAGCAACATTGATCTCATCAAGAACAACCAGACTGTATTTATTACTGATAATAACTTCCCGGGCTTTCGTCAGGGCTTCCTGAGCCTGATCAAGATCTATAGCCGCAGGTTTTCCAGGTTCAATCAATTTATCAGTTCCATACTGAAAGATATCGACCTGTTCATTTTTTCCCAGAAAACGGATCTCGCCATAAGTACAATTCTTCTTCATGAACTGAATCAAACATACTTTCTTGCCGTAACCGAGCATCCTGATAATCATCCCCAGGGCTGCCGTTGTTTTTCCTTTACCATCACCTGTATATATTTGGATCATATTATATTCCTTATCTTGAATTCTTCAATGCCACAGACTAAAGTCTTTCTTACTAAATATGGGGTTCGATTTATGCATATTGCAGTTGATATAGATCGTAATAAAGGTTCTTATTGGCAATCAATTCATTGTGATGCCCCTCTTCAACTATCTGCCCCTTATGCAGAACAATAATTCTGTCAACATTCTGAATAGTAGAAAGACGGTGAGCAATAATAATGGATGTTCTATCTTTCATTACCTTCTTGAGAGCATCCTGGATCAATATTTCTGTCTCTGTATCGATGTTAGAAGTAGCTTCATCCAGCACAAAAATAGCTGGATCATAAGCCAGTACCCGGGCAAAGGCAATCAATTGTCGCTGTCCCACAGAAAAGGTAGCTCCCCGCTCCATAACCGGCTCATAGTATCCGTGAGGTAAAGTGCTGACAAACCGGTCTACATTAACATACTTGCCAATCCTGATAATATCCTCGTCGGTGAGATTGGTATTATTGAGAACTATATTATCTTTGATTGTACCGGAAAAGAGAAATACATCCTGTTGAACTATCCCGATATTTTGACGCAGGTCATCTATCGAATACTCTTTGATACTTTTCCCATCTATCAGAATATCACCCCTTTGAAATGGATACATCTCTCCGATAAGATTGATAATCGAGGTTTTCCCTGAACCGGTATGGCCTACGAGAGCTATTTTCTCGCCCGGTTTCACATGAAAAGAGATATCCCGGAGTACAAAACCGTGATCTTCATCTTTTTCAACAACGGGAATTGTGACTCCTGTCTTGATATCGGTGAGACTATTTCTATCTTGATGATTATAAGTCAGCCAGACATTTCTGAATTCTATTTCACCATTAATTTTAGTACCTGAAAATTTTGTTTCTCTATAATCCTGGGGGTTTTTGGACATCAGATCAAATACTCGCTCAGCACCTGACATAGCGGCTTGCAAGATATTGAATTTCTCACTCAAATGGTTTACCGGCTCGAAAAATCTCTCCATGTATCTGATGAAAGCCATCAACATACCAAGAGAAAGAGTGTTCCGGATAATCTGACCACCACCATACCAGAGAACGATAGCAATTGCTATATGACGAGAAATACTGATCAATGGTCGAAAAATGGCAAAGAGCTTTAGTTGAGCCATGGAGGCTTCATAATAACGTTGATTAATCCGGGCAAATTGACGGCACTTATTGGTATACTGATTGAATAACTGGATAACCTTGATCCCTGATATATCTTCCGCCAGAGCAGCATTTAACATCGCTACCCGTTTTCTGACTTCCCGATATATGATCCTGGTTTTATTTTTAAAATGACGGACAAGAATATATACAAATGGCAGAATAGTAAAACTAACCAGCGCCATCTGCCAGTTCAAGACCAACATCATGATAATGATCCCGATCAGGATCAGAATATCCTGCAACATATTGACCAGGCCTTCACTGAGCAGTTCGTCCAGAGCCCTGATATCCGTAGTCACTCTCGTTACTAACCTGCCGACCGGATTTTTGTCAAAAAAGGAGAGAGGCATCCTTTCCAGATGAACAAAGGCATCCTGGCGAAGATCAAACATGGCTCTCTGAGCAGCATAATGAGTAACGTAAACCTGATAGTAATTGAATATCAACCTGAAGATTATAAGAATGAAGAAAATTATCCCGTATAAATATAGCCGGTTCTTTGATTCCTGCCGCAGGATGCTTATTTCAGCCCGACTGAGCATATCAATATTGACTACAGAGATGGCTAAATATTCTTCAGAAAGCACATAATATGGAGAATTCTCCAGAATTGTCCTGTTTTCCAAATTATTATTAATAAGAAAATAATTCTCGGAAACAAAGTCCCCACTTTCTTCGAGAGCAGTCATCTCATCGGGATCAAAGAAATTCCTTTGATCAGAAGAAAAAACTATGTAATGCACATCATTATGTGAATATGGGGTGAGTTTAACATTTGAATACTTTCCTCTGAAAGAATCAAATGCGTCCCGGTCGTTGAAGACAATCAGGTTTCTGGAAGGAACTATATGTTCATCGACAGCGGTTTTTACTATCAGGGGAAGAACCAATTCCACTGAAGTTATCAAAATCAAGAGGAAAAATGAAATGGCAACTAATAGTTTATAAGGTTTAAGATACCTGATGAGTTTCTTTATTAGTCTATTATCATAAATTTTTGTTTGTAAAGTATCAGCAGTTAATTCAAAATGCTTTTCATTCATGATCTTTCCTCGATTCTCTCTTTGATCTTTTGCTTTTGATACAAATCCCAATAAAGCCCCTTTTTCTTGAGCAGTTCATAATGAGAACCAGATTCGACGATCTTCTTATCATCCAGCACGATGATCTGATCAGCATGGCGAAGTGATGATATGCGGTGTGCTATGATAATCGTAGTCCTCTCCTTTCTCAATTCGATCAGGCGTTTTAACAAGTTCTTTTCGGTCTTGGTATCAACAGCAGATAAAGAGTCATCAAGTATCAATATATTGGGATTGGCTAAAATGGCCCGGGCAATTGCTATTCTTTGCTTCTGTCCACCTGATAGGGTAACCCCTCTTTCTCCGATTATGGTCTCAAAACCTTTCTCAAACTCCATTATTTCATCATAGATCTGGGCAATCCTGGCTGCCTTTTCCACCTCCTCTTGTGTACCATCTGGCATACCGAAATGGATATTGTTGGCTATGGAATCAGAAAAGAGGAAAATATCTTGCGGCACAACTATAACACTCTGTCGTAAGACATCCAAAGGAATGGAATATATTTCATGTCCATCGATATAAATTCTGTTGCGGGGTGGATTATAGATCCTGGTTAACAGATCTACAATAGTCGATTTCCCACATCCTGTTCTCCCGACAATAGCAAGGGTCTGGTTGGCTTTCAATGAGAAAGAAATATCATCAAAAACCAACTCCGGAATTGTAACTTCAGGGATATTGGTTTTGGAAAACTGTCTTGTAACCTGATTGGGTTCTTCTATTCTCTGTTCACCGGAATAAGCAAAAGAAAGATTCTTAACTTCAATGTTACCTTTTAGGGTGTTTATGCTTTCATCAACATTTTCATCCACAATCTCTGAGGGAGTATCCAGGATCTTATTGATTCTTTTAAGCGATGCGGTTCCCCTCTGATACAATTCAACAATCCACCCGATCGCTATCATCGGCCAGACCAACATCCCTAAATAAGCATGAAAAGCTATAAACTCACCTATCGAGATCTCATTTCTGATCGTGGCACGTCCACCAAAGACCAGGACGATGATCATACTGATACTGATTATAAAACCGTTAAATGGATGGAAAAGTCCGGTCAACTTGGCCATCTTGACATTATTCTGCTGATAAACATAAGAAAAATCATTCATCTTCTGCAGTTCTGGTTTTTCCTGACCGAATACCTTTACTACCCGGATACCCGAAATACTCTCCTGGACCATTCCGGAAAGATTAGAGAAGGAGGTTTGAACTCTGGCAAACTGACGATGCATTTTTCTACCGAAATAAGCTATCGCAAAAGATAGGATCGGAAGTGGAATGATCGCCAGAATAGTAAGCCTTAAATTGATGGTAATCATAAAGATTATCGATGCCAGAGTCATTATAACAATATCCGCGGCAGCGACAAAACCCATACCAAATAGCATCCTGACGGCATTCATGTCGTTAGTGGAATGAGCCATCAAATCACCAATTCTAGCTCTGTTAAAGAAGTTCTGTCCCAGTTTTATAAGATGATCATAAAAATTCTGTCTCAATCCCCGTTCAATAATCCAGGAAGTTCCGATTATCAGGATCCTCCAATAATAGCGCATAATAGCAATTATTCCGGACATGAGAAAGATCAGGAGCATATAACCGGCTAAATGTTTCTGAGTAAATCCTTCGCTTCCAATATTATCGATAGCTGACTGCATTACTTTAGGGATAAGCAGTTGGACAGCATCAACAATTATTAATACGATTACCCCCAGGATCAGATATTTGAGATGCTTTTTAAGATAGGGAAGTACTCTATCGAACAGTCTTCTTTGTTCCCCGTTTTTATTTCTTTTCAACTTCAGTTTGTCCTTTTATCTCTATTTATTAAAACCCTTGTTTCGAGCCGCTTTGTAACGAAGACTTCAGTCTGAGCTAACTTATATTAAGCTGTTCAATATAATTTGATAAAACCTCTAATTGTTTCGTAAATTTATCGAAGAATGAGGCCAGTTCTTCTTTATTAATTGTTGTCTTCCCAATAGTAAAATCAACTGCTGTCAGAAGTGAGTCAATAGGAAAATCGGTAACTTCATCTGCTTGAATGATCAGGTCTTTATGGTTCAAAGGTATTGGTTTGTTTAATAAAAAGAGTAAACCCTTCAAAATAGGTTCAATGGAATGAACCGATACTTTGATCAGGTTTTTTAAAATTTTAGCTTTTCCATAGTGGTCTAATGTCGCCATCTTGATGAGAAGGATTTTACTCTTCAATTCCCTTTCCATTTCCAGACGAATATATCGTTTTTCAAATTCCAATTCGGCCAATATATCGCGCTTAGCAACAACATTATCATAATCGGTCTTGATATTAAGAAATTCCAGAGGAAAGCTATCCAGAGAATTTGCTATATATTTATCACTAACAACCAGAGGTGGCTCCATACCTAATTTGGAGATCTCTTTGGCTGTTTCATGAGCTTTTACAATGTTGGTTATGGAATCATCTTTGAGAATAACTATCAGATTTCCCCTGTCTGACAGTTCTGTGTTGTATATTGCTATCTGTAATACATCATTACCCCATACTGAGGCAAACTTAACAGCAGTCTTTCGCCAATAATTTCTACACTTATCTTGCATTTTTACTCCTTAGAATCGGAAATAGGTTTCTTTTCATACTTTTCGATATAGGTCAATGCACAGTCCCTGGCCATCTTTCTGATGCGATTGATATAAGCTGCTCTTTGCATGACACTTATAACGCCATGGGCATCGAGGAGATTAAAGAAATGAGAACATTTCATGATACAATCATAGGCAGGATAGGGTAATTTTTTTTCGATCAGATCCAGTGCCTGTTTTTCAAAATCCTCAAAGGCACTAAAATATGAATTGGCTGGAAGATCGACAAAATTGAACTGAGAAAATTCGATCTCTTTTGCAAGGAAGATGTCTCCATAAGAAGTCCTATCGTTCCATTTGATATCTTTGATATCTTCGACACTCTGAATATAAAGAGCGATTCGCTCCAGGCCATAAGCCAATTCTACATTAGTGGGGAAGATGTCCAGACCACCGATCTGTTGAAAGTAAGTGAACTGAGTGATTTCCATGCCATCCAGCCAGACCTCCCAACCCAAACCCCAGGCACCCAGAGTGGGAGATTCCCAATCATCCTCAATAAAGCGAATATCATGTTTTACCAGTTCTATCCCCAATGCTTCCAGGCTACCCAGGTAGAGTTCCTTGATATTATCGGGAGTAGGCTTAATGAGTGTCTGAAACTGATAATAGTGTTGATAACGATTCGGATTTTGCCCATATCTGCCATCTTTGGGACGTCTACATGGTTGAACATATGACACTGCTAATGGTTTGCTGCTTAAGGCCCCGAAAAAAGTTATCGGATGAAATGTGGCCGCCCCCATTTCCATATCATAAGGTTGTAGAATGTTACAGCCCTGCTCAGACCAGTATTTCTGCAGATTAAAAATCATCTCTTGTAGGGTCATCTATCTTTCCTTATCATAAATGAATTCTTTTAAAATCTATCTAACTCCGGATTTTAATCTTAAAAAGTATCAATCTGTTGGGGAATTATCAGCTCTGCCTCTGTAGCTTCAATAACTTCCTCTAAAGTTAATCCCTCTGCTATCTCTTTTAAAACCAAACCGTTGGGGGTCACTTCCAAGACTGCTTTGTCGGTTACTATTAAATTTACCTTATTTTGTGCAGTTAAAGGAAGGGTACACTTTTTTAGTATTTTCGAATTGCCATTCTTATCACAGTGTTCCATGGCTATGACCACTTTACGGGAACCTGTTACCAGATCCATAGCTCCCCCCATACCCGGAACAAGCTTTCCGGGTATCATCCAATTAGCCAGATTACCTTCCTGATCAACCTGAAGAGCTCCCAGGACAGTCATGTCGATGTGTCCACCCCTGATAATGGAAAAACTGAGACAGGTATCAAAATAAGAGGCTCCGGGAATTGCGGTAATATATCCACCTCCGGCATTGATCAGATCTTGATCCTCTTTGCCTTCTTCCGGAGCAGGTCCAACCCCCATAATTCCATTTTCACTCTGGAAAAATACTTTTATTCCCGCTGGTATATGATTCGCTACTTCTGTTGGAAGTCCAATTCCCAGATTAACAAAATCACCATCTTTTAATTCTCCGGCAATTCTCTTGCCAATCAACGTTTTCTTAAACTCTTTTTCCATCTGAACACCTTCTTTCTGTAAATAGACTTCAGTCTGGGTCATTTCGTAACATAGACTTCAGTCTGGGTCATCTTATGTAATACTAGATAATCAACAAAAACGCCGGGAGTAACAACATCTTCCGGAGAGATCTCCCCGACTTCCAAGATTTCATCAACTTCGACAATGGTTACTTTGGCTGCTGTTGCCATAATAGGGTTACTATTACGTGCCGTCTTGCTATAAATCAGATTACCATACTTATCAGCTTTGGCAGCTCTGATAAAAGCAAAGTCTGCTGAAATTGGTTTTTCAAGAATATATTTTTTCCCATCTATTTCCAAGATCTGTTTCCCCTCTTCAACGACAGTCCCCAACCCGGTAGGAGTTAAAACTCCTCCTAATCCTGCCCCCGCAGCTCTAATTTGCTCTAAAAGTGTCCCCTGCGGGATAAGAGTTACTTCTATTTCACCATTGTTCATCTGAGCTTGAGTTGCTTTATTAGTTCCGATATGAGAAGTTTTAACACGAGAAACCTGTCTGTTAGAAACCAAAATACCAACCCCTCTATTCTCATAATCAGTAGCGATAACAATAATCTCCAGATCACCGGTTCCCTTTTCTTTCAAAGCTTCAATAAGTGTCTCCGTGCAACCAACAGCAAGAAACCCTCCGAACAAAATGCTGTTCCCCGGTTTGACCATGGCAACTGCGTCATTCGCTTTGATAATTTCTGGCATATAGTGTTTACCTCCAGCTCCTTTTTATACTTAAATTGCTATAGATTCTCTTCTCTGGCTTTTTTATCGGCATAATGCTTCGCAATGAAGTAGGCAACATCACTGGCATAAGTGCCGCTACCAAAGCCGGCATCGTAACCCAATTCAATAGCCAGATCATGACTGATTCGTGGACCACCACAGATGAAGAGCATCTTGTTTCTTATCCCTTCGGCCTCAGCCAGTTCGATTAACTTGGTCAGGTTCTTAATGTGAATATTTTTCTGGGTTACGATCTGAGAAACAAGGACAGCATCAGCATTCGCTTCAATAGCTTTATTTAATAAATCTTCCACTGATACCTGAGCCCCCAGGTTAATAGCCACGAAATTACGATATCTTTCCAATCCATAATTACCGCTATAACCCTTCATGTTCATGATAGCATCGATACCAACAGTATGAGCGTCTGATTCAATACAGGCTCCAACAACGATAAGTTCCCGGTTGATAAATTCATCTATATAATTATCGATTTGCTCCATCCCCATGGAAACTGTTTCCACCGTTCTGACTTTTATCTTATCCAGATCAACTGAGGTATTACATGTTGCATAAGCTATGAAATGAGTAAAACCATCAAACAGATCTTTTACATGACATACTTCAATTTCATCCAACCCCATCTGTTTAAGGATTAATCTGGCTGCTTCTTTACCTTTTTCATTAGCCGGAGCGGGAAGTACAAACGATATCTGAACTCTTCCATCATTAAGGGTATCTCCGTATGGTTTGACAATGTTTTCGCTCTTGATTATCTCTTCAATATTATCGGTCATGATCATCCTCCGCCTTCGAAAAATAGACTACAGTCTGTGCATTTGTAACATAGACTTCAGTCTGTGCATTTCTGGAGATATTTATAATCCCAACTCCATTTTCATTTTATCCATGAATGGATTAACATATTCCGCAGCTTTTACAAATACTCCATCAAAACCTCTGCCGGCAAATTCTGTTCTTTTTATATCGGCAAATGCTCCTTCTGACAGAGCCTGCATTAATCCTATATCTTTTACGTGAGCAAGAAATTCAATCGCTTCATCCAGTACATGGTTTGCTCGCCGATTGATAAAACTATTCTCTTGCAAAATAAAGTTGTTGCTAAAGTCTTTAGCAGCATTAAAAACATATTGGGCATTTTCAATTGCCAATGCTCTATCTGCCAGATGAGGGGTATGAATAGCTTCTGTCATCATTCCCAATAACTGAACACCCTGACCGGTAATCTGAGCAACCAGATTGAACATCCCGTTTAAAAGATAGGTTTTGAAGATATTACCCGATGCAAACCTCGTTGGAGGCATGTATTTAACAGGAGAATTGGGGAAAAGAGTTTTGGTTAACAGAGCATGTGCTATTTCATAGAGAAACGAATCCTCAATTTGTGGATCGATCTCAAAAGCATGACCAAGTCCCATTTTCTCAGGTTTAATCCCGGACATTAAAGCAAATTGTTCATTGATCAATTGCGAAGCGGTGACTGTAAAGGCAGAATCAATCGCATCAGAAGTAGTCAGATAATTATCTTCGCCAGTTTGAATTTCTATTCCGGCATAAGCATTAATCATTCTTGAAAAATACTGATCCAGGAAAGTACGCTTCATATTGATATCCCGGAAAAGAATACCATACATGGCATCATTCAACATTATATCAAGTCGTTCCAGGGCACCCATAGCAGCAATTTCTGGCATACATAACCCGGAAGCATAATTGGTGAGAGATATATATTTCCCCACCTCTTCCCCGACTTCATCAAGTGCCTTACGCATGATCCGGAAATTCTCCTGAGTTGCATAAGTCCCGCCAAAACCTGTCGTGGTTGCTCCATACGGCACATAATCCAACAAAGACTGAGCTGTAGAACGAATAACGGCAATGATATCAGCTCCTTGTTTAACTGCAGCTTTTGCTTGAACTACATCTTCATAAATATTGCCGGTAGCTACTATTACATAGATCGATGGTTGCTTTCTAAGACCTAACCTTTGATATGCTTCCTCTCTATGTCTTCGCTGCTGACTGATCTTCTGTAACATATCTGTCGATATTTTATCAATCATAAACAGAATATCTTCAACAGGCTGAGCTGGTAACGTAGTCAGATCTATCTCTTGTGCTGCCACTTTATCTGCCAGTTCCTGAGCACTTAATTTTTCAACCAACATACCGTTGGCTATCCAATAGGCAACACCCCGAGATAGAACATCTCTAACCCGTAAATGTTCAACTACCAGATTAGGTAATGGTTCCCCTGTTGCCAGGGCACCATCTATTCCCATTAATCTGGCAACAGTACGCTCTATGGTTACGGAACTGTGTTTTTCCAAAAGATCATGGAACGATGTTACTATCTCACGGGCATATCCCCGTGCTCGGTCGACTTTTTCTTTTTCGATACTAAGCCTAATCAACAAAAACCCCCGTTAATCATTCTTTAATCATCTATTTATCAGAGAAAACTAAATATTTTTTTATCGTTATCAGTCAAGACTAATTAAACTGGTCATATCCGCTTATAAAAAAGCAGAATAGTTATTAGGAGATTGTTTTGGAGAAGATCAGAATATTTGACAAAGAAAAGGGGTTATCTATATATGACATAATAACCCAAGGGAGTCCGTTAACTATATGATTGCCATAATGATAGATCGAAAGCTGGAAAGGTTTGCTACCGTTATCAGGTATACATTTCAGTTTATTTTCGATACCCTGGGAGTTCAATACCGCTTTATCACAAAAATCAGTGAATTAAGAAAGAATGAAACTATTTTCTTTTATGGACTGCTGGAACCATCTAATGAAGAGAAAAACATTTTTACCAATAATCGGACTGTGTTCTTTATTAAGGCCGAAACGGACCTGTTGACTACAGGCAGGATAAATAAGGACGAGGTTTTGTCCCGTTTACAGGAGATTAAACTCCATACAATAATCCCGGTTTTGAGCAGCAAAGAATTTCAATATCCACTGATAACTTACAAGATCAATGAAATATATTGGGGACAGTTCAATTTTGATATAATAGGTAATATTTTCTTCCACTTATCCGGTTATGAGGAGACAATCTCACAAACTCGTGATATCCATGGAAACATGGCAGATAGCGATTTACCCTTGGTTGGATATAAAGGATTTCCTTATGTTAATGCTCTTATCTGGATGATAGAAAGTTTCTTAAAAGAGGCAATGGCGACTAACCCAACTACTTTCATCATCAGAAAAGAATTCTGGCCTAAAGGTGAGGAATATGCTTATGCTCTATCCTATAAAATTGATTTCCTGCAAAAATGGCGAATTGCTAATCTGCTTACCTCATTCATTACCGACATTAAACTCCTGATAATTCTCAAATGGGGTAAATTTTTCCAGAACTTAAGAGAAAAACTTAACTATCTGATCACCAATTATGAAGTTTATTGGAATTTTGATGAAATCAGAGATATTCTGGAGGAGCACTCTTTAAAAGCTACCTATTTCGTAGGGGCAATCGATAAAAAAACCAGCAGTTTTGATGTCGATTACTCCTTAAAGGATCCCG
>CAZSVG010000007.1:0-13459 GCA_964610195.1 uncultured Candidatus Cloacimonadota bacterium
CAGCTGTCAGAAGCTTAGATGATGATGTCCGGTTTGTAAAAACCGTTGGAGTTCAGAAAGCACAACTTCTGAACAAACTGGGAATAAACAGAGTAGAAGATCTGTTACTCTATTTACCAAGAATTTATCTGGAACGGGAGCAATGTCGGCGGATAGCTGAGATGCAGATCGATAGCCGTTATAAAATCATCCTCAAGTTGAGGAGTCTTCAACAGGCTTTTATAAAAGGTGGTAAAAAGCAGTTAAGAGCGGTCTTTACAGATGGTCAAGACGAACTGTATGCTGTCTGGTTTCACTATCAATGGTGGCAGTTAAGCGAACTTCGTGTAGAAGATTATTATATAGTAGAAGGGGTCGTTAAGGAGTTTAACCGGAAAAAACAGATTGTGCACCCCAAATTAGAAATTTTTGATACCGAAGAAATCGATCCGGAATTTTCTGATGATAAAAGCTGGTCCGGGATAAAGTTAATGCCCATCTATTCCACAACTTCAGAACTTTCGCAGGCTTTTCTCAGAAAACTGATCTCCCGGGTCTATGATGAATATGGTGATCTTTTCAGAGAGACCATTCCTTCCTACCTAAGAGACAAATACTCATTATTAACTCTGAAAAAGAGTATCGCAGCCATCCATTTTCCCCAAACCCCGGAAGAGGCAGAGACCGGAAGAAAAAGATTGGTCTTCGAAGAACTCTTCTATCATCAGATCATGTTAGCCCGGGTTTATAAGAAAAACAGGTCAGAAGATAACGGCATCCCCTTCATCATTAAGAAAGTAAACACTACCAGGCTCAAAAACTCTCTCTCTTTTACCCTGACAGGAGCACAGAAGAGAGTGTTGAGAGAGATCGTTGACGATATGCAAAGCCGGAAGAGAATGAACAGACTTCTACAGGGTGATGTCGGTTCAGGAAAGACCATTATTGCTCTCTTTGCCATGCTACTGGCTATCGAAAATGGTTATCAGGCAGTTATGCTCGTTCCTACCGAAATTCTGGCTAAACAGCATTTTCAGACCTTTTCCAGGCTGCTCACCAATCAACCGGAGATCAAGATCAGTCTCATCCTCGGAGGTAACAGAAAGGGAACCAGAGATACCCTCAGCGATATCAGTGATGGTAAGGTACATCTGATCATCGGGACTCATGCCCTGCTGGAAAGACGTGTGAACTTTAATAAAGCCGGGATAGTGGTTATCGACGAACAGCAGAGGTTTGGAGTACAGCAACGAACCGTCTTACCGGAGAAAAGCGGATATCCAGATGTTCTCTATCTCTCTGCCACCCCTATCCCCCGTTCACTGGCTCTGACCCTCTATGGTGATCTCGATATCTCTATTCTTGATGAACTCCCCCCAAATCGGAAGGAAGTAAAGACCATTCTTCAGAAATCTAATAGCAAGTTAAACTTATATAATAAGTTACCACAATTCATAGGCAGGGGAAATCAGATCTATATTGTCTGCCCATTGATCAGTGAAACCGAAAAAATCGATCTGCTTGATGCCGAAAGACTCTATCAATATCTGAAAGAGGTGCAGTTTCCCCAATTTGAGGTAGAATTAATCCACAGCAGGATGAAACCGGCAGCTAAAGAATCGATCATGAAGAGATTTCAGGAAAACATGATCAATATTCTGGTCTCCACCACAGTCATCGAGGTTGGGGTTGATGTCCCCAATGCTTCGGTCATGATCATCGAACATGCTGAAAGATTCGGGCTCAGTCAACTGCATCAGTTACGTGGGAGAGTGGGCAGAGGACCGGACGAGTCATTCTGTTATCTCATTTATCAGGAACCGATATCGGCTTTAGCCAGGGAGCGTTTGAAGATCATGAGTGCCACTAACGACGGTTTTCTCATTGCTGAAAAAGACCTGCAGATAAGAGGACCGGGCGACTTCTTCGGGACCAATCAATCCGGAGTACCGATCTTTCGTTTTTCCAATATCATCACCGACATGAATATCCTCCAACAGGCCAGAGTAGAGGCGCGAGATATCGTTCTGGAAGACTTTGATTTCGAAAAACAGGAAAATAACCTTATCAGGGAAAGATATCTCACCTATTATAAAACAAGAGAAGAGCTTTTTTCCTACTGATACTCGGGGTAACTATCATTAATATTTTATATTTCAACAAGATAGTAATAAATATCATGATTATTTACTTGACGCACAAACCATGCTAAATATAATGGTTTTAAGATGTTAAGCATATTTATCGTACCCGGTACCAGTCTTCCTGGGATCTATCCTCGACATAGCTCTACAAGCAGCTAGATTATCACGATAAATACATCATGAAAAGCGATCTATAAATAACAAAAAGGAGAAATAAAATGTTAGAGATAAAAATATTCAGAAACCATAAAGAGATGAATGAAATAGTCTCCCGTGAAGAAGTGATCGATTTTCTTTATAAGCATCTGGATCGATTCCGTGACGAAAAAGAGGCGATCAATAAATCGATTAATTATGCCTTCTCGGATGCCGAAGGGAAAGGTGGTTTTGTGTTGACTGCCTTCTATGAAAATAAACTGGTAGGGGTATTGGTAATGAATAGTACCGGGATGAAGGACTTTATCCCAGAGAACCTACTAGTTTACATTGCTGTGGATGCTTCCTATCGGGGTAAAGGATTCGGTAAACAGATCATCAAAGAGGCTGCCCAAAACTGCCAGGGAGATATTGCCCTCCATGTCGAGTATGACAATCCCGCCAAACGTCTCTATGAGCGACTTGGCTTTGCTTCCAAGTATGCAGAAATGCGCTATAACAGGAACTGAGCAGAATGGCAACTCTGAAAATAGATTCCGGTATTATTCTCGATAATATCAAAAAGATCAACGAATTTCTGGGTAAATACAACATCCGGTGGTCGATCATCATGAAGGTTCTCAGTGGTAATCAACCAATTCTGGAAAGGATCCTCCATAGTCCGGAGTTACAGAATATTCATTCTCTCGGAGATTCCCATCTCTCCTGCCTGAAGAAGATCAAACAGATCAAACCGGATGCCGTAACGATGTATATCAAACCGCCGGCCATCGACCAAATAAAGAATGTTATCAACTACGCCGACATCTCTCTTAATACTGGCATTCAAACCATCGAAGCTCTGAATAAAGAGGCCAGTAAACAGCAGAAGATCCATAAAATTATCGTAATGATCGAATTGGGTGAGTTAAGAGAAGGGGTTGTCCGAGACCAGATCCTTGAATTTTACAAAAAAGTTTTCAAACTTTCCAACATTGAAGTTATCGGCCTTGGAACTAATCTCGGATGTATGTACGGAATCGAGCCGACTTTTGATAAGCTGATCCAGCTCTGTCTCTATAAGAGAATTATCGAACTGACCTTCAACCGTAAAATTGATCTCGTATCCGGTGGGTCTTCAATCACTCTCCCCCTGGTCGGAAAAGGGAAAAGACCAAAAGAGGTGAATCATTTCCGGATCGGAGAAGCTGCCTTCTTCGGGACCTCCCCATTCAATAATAAACGGTTCCGCAATCTAAGTTCTAAAGGGTTTGAATTCAAAGCGAATATCATCGAGCTGGCTCAGAAGGATACCGAACCTGATGGCCTTATTGGTAATGGCAATATTGGAACCGTTGGCTCTACAGACAGTGATCGTGAAAAATCTTATCGGGCGATTCTCGATTTCGGAATCCTTGATGTCAATATAGATGATATCTTTCCGATAGACAAAAACATCACATTTGCCGGGACCACCTCCGATATGACCGTCTATGATCTCGGTGAGAATAAAAACAAAGAAGGGAAACAGAAGTATACCGTCGGAAATCAGATATTATTTCACCCCAACTATATGGCTGTTGCCCGCCTGATGAATACCCCCTTTATAGAAAAAAAAATAGGATAAAATATCCCCTTCCCACCATAAAAATTATTCTGATATACCCTTAGGGAACCTTGTAGTCGGCCCGGGCCGACTACAAGGTTCCCTAAGGGTATCCAATTGTTGTATTTATATTTAACTTAAAGAGAGAAACTCAGATAGAGATAATCAATCAACTGAGGGTGATCTTGATTAGATACTATTAGATAGATGCTATCATAATAGGATCGAACATACACCTGTATAAGTTACAAATTAAATGAGAGGCGATAATATTGACAGATGTTGATCAGGTAGATTTTTAGATTGGTTAAGGAGAAAAATAGTAGTGATGCAATATCCTCCCGATTCAGAGATCGAAATCATTCTACCGGACAAAGAAATAATAAGTTTCGAAGATTATAGAACATATATCGATTCAGCACTAGAAATGATAAGATCCTTTAGTATAAAACATGGTTGGGAAAGCTATACCAAGGATGCTTTTATCAATAAGTTAATGGTCTATGATGATAAGAAAGAGTTTGATCAGCAGTTGTTGAAGTTGGTCGAAGCAGATCCGGGAATTGAATTACCGGAAACTTATTGTGCAGCATTGGAGAATAAAATTCTGGTTATTGTAACACCCGAGATATATTCCAGAGTCTTTCCCGAAGGGATAGAAGAGAATAGTTACGTAAAGCTGATTACACACGAAATTGCCCACCGACTCCATATCAGAATAATAGAAGGTCTTGAAGATCATATGGGACCTATCTGGTTTTATGAGGGATTTGCCATTTATGTAGCTGATCAGTTCTCCAATTCAGAACTGCAACTGAGTAGAGACCAGATTATTGAGATCATGAATTATCCGGGAAGAGGCAATTATCAAAATTATGGACATATCTTCCGGCTTTTTGCCGAGAAAATGCCTCTCTTGGAATTAATCATGATGGCCAAAGAAGAGCATTTTAATGAGCGTTTGATACCATTAGTTGGTGAATAAGAGATAATAACGAAAGGGAATTCATAAATGCATTCATTAGATTCTGTTGCCCCATCCACCACTTTTCTCACCGGAATTGTTGAGAAGATGATCAACAATAAAAGTGTTTTTGGAGTTGTATTGAGAGTAGAGAGGGGTGATGAGGGTTTTTCCTGGACGGGTGCTGCCGGTAATCTGCAAACGGAGAGTCGGTATTTTATAGCCAGTGTAACAAAATTATATATAAATGCTATAATTATGAAGCTTGTCGAGGAAAACCGTTTAAAGCTGGAAGATAAAATAACTCAATATTTACCCGAAAAGATAACCGAAAATCTTCACGTGTTAAAAGGTGTTGATTTTTCCAGGGATATTACCATAAACCATCTAATCTCCAACAGATCAGGGTTGCCGGACTACTTTTTTCATAAGCAGGCCAACGGTAAAACCGCAGCTGATGAACTGTTAGCCGGTAAAGACGAATCCTGGCATCCGGAGAAAGTGATAAATCTTGTTAAGACTCTCAAACCAAATTTCAAACCGGGTAAGAAGGGGATAGTAGCTTATTCCGACACCAATTATCAACTCCTGGGGAGAATCATCGAAAATATTACCGGGAAAACTATCGGGGTAGTATTCAAGGAGTTTATATTTGACGAGTTAGGTCTGCAAGACACCTATGCTTATGAGGATATAACTGATGACACCCCAACCCCTTTTTTTTACAAGGCCAAACTATTATGGCTTCCCAGATACATTGCATCAGTTACTCCTGAAGGGGGAATCGTTTCTACTGCTGCTGAAGTTATGTTGTTTTTGAAAGCATTCTTCCGGGGTCGTTTCTTCCCCGCTGAGAGAATAGAAGATCTCAAACGATGGAACTTGATATTACCACCACCTGCTCTTTTTCTATATGGTATTGGCTTGGAAAAACTATGGATACCAAGGATTATAACACCTTTCAAACCAATAAAAGAAATCATCGGATTCTGGGGTCAAACGGGATCTTTTGCCTTCTATAACTCAGATACCGATTTATACTTCACCGGAACGACCAATCAGATAAATGGAGATGGGCATAAAGCCGCCGTAAAAGCAATGTTAAAGATCATCAAAGCATCTTAAGGCTCTATAAACAGATTTCTTCTACCAGAGCAAGAATATCTTATCTGTTAAGAGAGGATTTTTTGATTTAGATTGACAGCAAAACTGCTGCCGATTTCTGTCTAAAGAAAATTGTAGTAAGTAGTTAAGTATATGGTAGTTAAAAGTACGGCAAAGATATATCTAAAGGATAAGGTCAGCCATCTGGCAGAGCGTCGTCATCCCTGGTTATTTTCTGGTGCGATAGGAAGAATCGAAGGTAATCCCGGTGATGGTCAAATCGCAGCTCTTTATACTGCCGATAAGTCCTTTTATGCCTGGGGATTGTATAATTCTCACAGTCAGATCAGGGTTCGTCTCTATTCCTGGCAGGAAGCAGAAATTTTGGGAGAAGATTTCTGGTATAAGCGTCTTCAAACTGCGATTGACCTGAGATATGAGCTTTTGAAATATTCTCCTCAGGATTCCTGTCGTTTGATCAACAGCGAAGGTGATCATCTTTCCGGACTAACCGTTGATCGTTATGATCAGTATCTGGTTATCCAGTTCACATCTCTGGCTTTATATGAGAGAAGAGAATTGATAATCGACTATTTAATCAGAAAATTACAACCGAGGGGTATATATCTCAGAACCGAAAAGGGTATTGGCGAATCAGAGAATCTCGAACTGAGTGACGGATTATACCGGGGAGAAGAGCCGGAGAATCCTCTTTATATAGAAGAGAAGGGCATAAAATTTCTGGTCTCTTTACAGACAGGGCAGAAAACGGGGTTCTATCTAGACCAGAGTGCTAATCGGCGTGCTGTTGCAAAATATGCCCAGGATAGAAAAGTTCTCGACATGTTCTGTTATACTGGGGGGTTCTCAATCACAGCAGCAGTTGCCGGAGCAAAAGAAGTTCTCGGGATTGATGCCTCTGAATCAGCCCTGGAACTTGCCCGTAAGAACAGTGATCTGAACCGACAACAAAAAAAAGTTACCTATGAAAAAGGTGATGCCTTTAAAAGATTGACCGGTTTTGCGGAAGAGAGGCGGAAATTTGATCTGATCATTCTCGATCCACCCAAGTTTACCAAGTCCAGAGCATCGGTAACATCAGCCCTCAAGGGTTATATCAGTCTTAACGAATTGGCAATAAGGTGCTTAGCCCATTCAGGAATCCTGGTCAGTTGCAGTTGTTCGGGACGAATCAGCCCGGAGCAATTTAGTGAGATCCTGAGAGTCTCTGCTTTAAGAAGTAATCGTAATTTAAAAATTTTGGAGAAACGGGGTGCTTCGGCAGATCATCCCATTAATCCCAATGCTCCGGAGAGCGAGTATTTGAAGTGTTATATTTGTCATATAGAATAAATTAATTAAGGAGCTAACCGAATGGATGTAATTGCTTTTACAGATACCTTTACTTTTGCCTACATCATCCTTCCTCTGATCATATTTTTCTCGAGAATACTGGATCAGACTATCGGGACAATCCGGATCATTTTTGTATCCAAAAGTATGAAGTATCTTGCCCCGATGCTGGGATTCTTTGAAGTTCTTCTCTGGCTGATAATTATGAAGCAGATCTTTCAGAATCTGGATAATTATTATTACTATTTTGCCTATGCAGCCGGCTTTGCCATGGGTAACTTTGTCGGGATCAAGATCGAAGCCAAAATGGCGATGGGATTAGTTCAGATGAGAGTCATACCTCAAAAGGACAGCAGCAAACTGATAGAGTTCCTGCGAAAAGCAGGTTACCGGTTTACCACGGTCAAGGGTTATGGTGCTGAAGGACCGGTAGAAATCCTGTTTTCGGTGATCAAAAGAAAGAGTATCGATGATTTTATCTCGATCATCAAGGAGTTCAATCCGAAAGCCTTCTACACAATAGAGGAAATAAAATTCGTCAGTGAGAATGCTCCAGCCGATCAGTATTACAGTCAGGATTTCAATAAGATGAAGAAACTGTTCAAACAGACCCGTAAGGGTAAATAAAATTTAAGTATATAATATCAAGGAGATTACAATGAAGATTTCAGAAGAAAAATTCACCAGAAGAAAGAGAAATTATTATTCCGAGGATTATAATGTTGCTGATTGGGAAGTAGTGGAACAATCATTAAAAGAGTTATTGGATTTTGAAATTAAGAGTGGTAAAGATTTATTAAAGTTAATGGAAAAGAGCAGCGAGTTGGGAGAGATAATCTCGGAAAAAGTTGCCAATCTCTATATAAAAATGACCTGTTATGCCGATCAGGAAGAGCATCAGAAGAATTATAACGAATTTTATGCTTCGGTAGTAGCCAAAGCACAACCTTATAATAACCAGTTGAACCTGAAATTTTACGATAGTCCTTATAAAAAAGAGCTTCCTGATGAAGAATACGGCCAATTAAAGAGAATAATCGCCAATGATATCGAGATCTTTCGTGAGGAAAATGTTCCATTGAAAACCAAAGAGGTGGAGTTGAGCAATAAATACGGGGAGATCAACTCCAAGATGACTGTCAATTATGACGGTAAGGAACAGACTCTGGCTCAATTGGGTAAGTATCTGCTGGAACCGGATAGAAAGGTCAGAGAAGATGTCTGGCGTTTACGATTTGAGAGATTAAATCAGGATAGAAAGGTATTGGATGACCTGTTTGACGAGATGCGAGAGTTACGTGAAAAACAGGCAAAAAATGCCGGATTTGATAATTATCGTGATTTTAAGCACAAAGAAATGGGACGATTTGCCTATACTCCGCAAGATATTGAACAATTTCATTATTCGGTGGAAAAGGTAGTACTCCCCTTTCTACGAGAACTGAACGAAGAACGAAGAGAGAAGTTGCAGATCGAGTCGGTAAGACCGTGGGATACTTCGGTCGATCTGGATGGTAAGATTCTGAAACCATTTCAGACCACAGATGAGTTTATCAGCAAGGGTATCAAAGTTCTGGAGAAAGTTGATCGGGAATTTGCGATCAATCTGACTAAAATGAATAATTCCGGTCTGCTCGATCTGGAAAATAGGAAAGGTAAGGCCCCCGGTGGTTATAACTATCCTCTCCATGAGATGGGAACCTCCTTCATCTTTATGAATGCAGTGGGGTTACACCGGGATGTAGTGACTTTACTCCATGAGTCCGGTCATGCCATGCATTCCTTTTCCTCCAGCAATATTCCCCTTTTACACTATAAAGACACACCCAGCGAAGTTGCCGAGTTAGCATCGATGGCGATGGAGATGATGACTATGGACTATTGGGACGCATATTACGATAATAGAGAGGATTTTAAAAAAGCAAAAAGAGACCAACTACAGGGAACACTTCAATTCCTTCCCTGGTGCATGACCGTCGATGCTTTCCAGCAATGGATCTATACCCACCCAAATCATTCTCAAAGTCAAAGATCAGATTACTTTGCCCACCTCAGTGATAGATTCAATACAGGTGTAGACTGGCAGGGACTGGAAGAGTACAAGAAATTCATGTGGATGTTTCAGTTACATATTTTTGAAGTCCCCTTCTATTATATTGAATACGGGATGGCACAATTGGGTGCTCTTGCCGTCTATAAGAACTACCGGGAAAAGGGCAAAAAAGCTATTGAAGATTATAAAAGATTCCTCGCACTGGGTTACAGGAAACCGGTTGATCAATTATATGAAACTGCCGGGATAGACTTTGATTTTTCGGAAAAGAATCTGGGCAATCTGATGGAATTCGTTCGTAAAGAGCTGGCGGAAATAAAATAACAAAGCAGCGATAAAAAAGTAATTGACCGATTGAAGAAAAAGGATAAAATTAGATTATCATATGAAAAGGAGTTAGTATGGATCTGTATAACCTAATATTTCCCCTCGGTCTGACAACATTTGCTTTTTTGCTGACTACAGTTCTTTCAGGAGCGAGAGTTATCAAATTAAAGGTCAAATACCACAAATTATTGGGGATATTGACCATTATCCTGGCGATTTGTCATGGTTCACTGGCCATCTACTTCAAATTTTTCGGTTGATTATAGTTAATATATTACGGAGGAAAGATGTATAAAATAATACTGATTATGGTTTTTATTCTTGGTCTGTCATTTTTAATGGCTCATCCCCCGGGAGAGATGTATATCTCTTTTGATAACGATGAGATGGTCTTGACCGTGGTTATTGAGCATAATGTCGGTAATCCGGAAAATCATTATGTTGATCAGATTAACATAACTCATGAAAGAAGAGAATTGATAGTCCATAAAATGAGTCGACAGGATGATGGGGAACGAGTAACCCTGAAATACAGATTACCCGATGTTCAGTCCGGAATGACCTTGACTATTGTCGCCAGCTGTAACCGGATCGGCAGGTTAAACAAGACATTTGAGATAGAATAATAAGCCGTTCTATTCTCGTTCCTGACTGTTTATTGCCCTGACAGGACAGCCTTTGAAATCCTGCCCATTGCCATCTTTACAGATGCCGCAGGAGATACATTTTTCCTGATCTATAACGGCAACTCCGCGAACCATGGTGATAGCTCCTACCGGGCAGTTATCAACACATATATTGCAAGATATGCATCTACGGGGGTTAACCGAGTAGATTAGCTCCGGGGAGATGGATACCATAATTGGACTTCTATCCCGATTGCTGAAACTATTTGCTCGGTCTGCAGTTTCGATTCTGAAAATCACATACCCCTTTTCATTGGGATAACCGTGGAGGATGTATTCCTTATTTTCATTGATAGTAAAAACTTCACTATCAAGAAAATCGTTGGTAACCAGATATAGGTAAATAATCTCGTTATCACTTGATATCGAAACGATCTGATCATTAATTTCTATCTGACCCGTCAATTCAATCGTTTCCGTTCTACTACCGGCATACAATACCGAGACAAGCATTAATATCAATAGCAAGTTTAACAGAAGTAAATTTTTGGTCTTCAAAAAGATCATTGAAACTCCCTTTTTTTTGTGTCTAATAAAATATAACGGTTAGAGAGTCAAATGTTAAAGATAATTTTACAAACGACTCTTGGAAAGGGTTAACAAGAAGTTTAGTAACCATACCATCTGTTAATCAACAATTATGATCTTCGGCCTTTTAACTCCTGCCCTGATCTGAGTAAAGGTATCTAAAAAGACCTCTTTACCTTCAGATTGTGCGAGTTTTTCAGCAATTAATTGATGCATCGGGAAATCACCGCACCCTTCGGTTATTATTATCGGATAGGGTATCGGTTCTTTACCGGTCAGAGCTACCCCGATCTCATTACCCAGAAATGCTACCAGATCACTGTTATTGATTGAGGGGATGATCAATCCTTTTATCCCGGCAACTTGAGCCTTCTTCAGAAAAGAGAGATCGACCGATTTGCTGCAACCAATGATCTTACCCCGGAATGATGAAAGATCGGTAACCTCTGAATCTTGCAGATATCTCAGAATACCAAAATTCTCCCTGCCAAAACCGATTATTCCGTTGATGGTGATTCCCTCATATTGGATATCAACTGTGCGATCCTCTTCTGTGCAGATTATCTTGCCTACAATCCCGGCATAGAGAGTATATGGTTTTTTCAGGTATTGAATAGTAATCGTTCCTTTATCGAGGTCTATATCAGTGATTGTTCCGGTAGTCGGGGAGGTGTATACCGATGACTGACCTCTGGCCAGATCTGTTCTATCTTTCTTAAATAGATAACGGGCTATGGTTTCTCCTGTTCGGATAAAGTCATTTACCCCCTTTTTGAGATGACCCCTCAACTCCTTTGGATTGATTCCCAACTTCTCTGCTACATTGATCACCAATGGTCTGAGTGGATAATCCTGCACCTCTCTCACATAGATCGAACCGGTATCGTAATTGATCTTTTCTACTACTCCTCTCACACTGGAATGATAAATGGTATAAGAGCTCAAAACACTCTTCGGTGGAATTTCAAAGATCTTCTCTCCGCCGGATATTTCATCACCTTCTGTGATCTTTAAACCCTCTTTGAAGGAAGTTTGATCAATACGTAACATTGTTACCAGATTGATAATAAACAATCTGGGTGGGTCAAACTTGGTTTCTCCAATCAGAGTATCGGCTCTAACTCTCTCTCCTTCCTTAACATAGAGTTCACCTTTATAAGGCAGATTACGGTGTAATATTGCCCTACCCTCTTCTATCTGCTTGTTATTCATCAAGTAAGCAAAACTTCTGGTCTGATTTACCTTGTCCTGATCAAGATCATAAAGGTGAAGAGTGTTGTTCAGATAAGTAAAATCAAAGCGGTTATTTTTTCTGGTGTCAACAAGAAGTGGAACACTGCTTTTGAAGTTGGATATTTTCTCAGCATGATCCAATGAACATCCTCGATGGCAATTTATAACAAATTCTGCTTCAGCAGGGGGTTCGATCAATAATAAGGAACCGGGAAATATTTCGTAACTCTCCTCCTTATCCCCCACTAACATCTTGATATCGAGTAGTTTTCTGGATTTCACAGAAGATTTAAAAAATGGTTTAACTGTAAGAGCCAGTTTTTCGTAACCAAACTCAAGGAGCAGCTTTTCTGATAAGTTGGGTTCGACATCACTCAATTTACCGAGATGAGGAGAAATAAAATCTTTATCACGCCAGATCTCGGTTATTCCCTCGATATTAAAAGCATCAGCAAGCATCATTATTACCTGGTCTCTCTTACTGGAACCGGTTATAACTCCACCTGCCCC
This sequence comes from uncultured Candidatus Cloacimonadota bacterium, assembly GCA_964610195.1. Taxonomy (GTDB): domain Bacteria; phylum Cloacimonadota; class Cloacimonadia; order Cloacimonadales; family JAJBBL01; genus JAHYIR01. The sequence continues at coordinate 12,623 of CAZSVG010000007.1, forward strand.
GATAATAATATCAAAATCATTCAGAAAGAAGTTTCTTCTGGAGAGAGTTTTTTCATAATACATAGCCTCTTTAAATCTCTTGGTCATTCCGCTTTTGATCATCTCCAGACAGCCAATCCTCTGGACCTGAAAATTCATCTGCAGGTGATGGTCTCTGGACATGGCTATGGCTTCTCTTGCTGCGGCATGCTCTATCGCATCCTGAAGATCATCTTGAGGGATAAATGTGGGGTATAACATCTTGTTGGTTATATAGTTACGAATATAATTATCATTTAGAGTATCTGGTAACCAGCGGCGGATATTGGTAAAGCCGGTATCTGCCATGACATTGGCTATACTGTAACTCATCCCATAATTGGCACTAACAGTCCGATAATATTGACCAAAAATATTGGAAAATATGTCGGTGGTTGCTCCCCCAATATCAACAGCAATAATATGTTTCTTTAACCTTTTGCTCATGATCTCCAACGATTTAATTACCCCTGAAGGGGTTGGAATGATCGGATCGATAACCAGATCTTTAAGATCTACATATCCCGGCGCTTGTTCCATCACATTCTCCATGAAAAGGCGATGGATCTCATCTCTGGCCGGCTCCAGATTCTCTTCCTTCATATTGGGACGGATATTGGAAACAAGATGAAGATCATACTTCTTGGCAAACATACTTCTGATAAAATCTCGAGCATCGACGTTACCGGCAAAGATCAAAGGTATTTTGGAGGAAACCCCGAATTTAGGTTGAGGATTGGCAACATTGAGAACTTCTCCCATTCGGATCACCGAGGCGTAAGCACCACCATCTATGCCTCCGGAAAAGAGAATTATATC
>CAZSVG010000008.1:0-3272 GCA_964610195.1 uncultured Candidatus Cloacimonadota bacterium
GGCGATGATGTAAAGATTATCTTGTGCGGTTCCCGAAAACCTTAACTTACTGTAGGGGTCATCTTCCAGAATAATGATATTATTCTCTACTGCTATTTCAATCAGATCTTCTCTCCGGTCAAGACTCATGGTTATACCGCTTGGATTTTGAAAATCGGGGATAGTATAGATAAATTTTATCTTTTTCCCCACCTTTTTACTTGCTGAGATTTGATGGGCCAGCTCATCTATTCTGATACCCTGAGAGTCCATGGATACAGGTATTATCTCGGCTCCAATAGCTTCAAATGCAACCAGAGAGCCTAAAAAGCTTGGTGTTTCTGATACGATACAATCTCCTGGTTCAATCATGGTACGGAGGGTATAATAAATCCCATTGGTAGAGCCATTACAGATATGGATCTCATCCGGTTTGAGGGAGATGCTTTCCTTTCTGATGATCGCTTCTTTAAGGTCAAGATCACCACCGCTGGAGCCATACTGCAAGACATCATCACCAGCTTCCATAACCGTTTTGTAAAACAATTCAGCCAATTCCTGCTTTGGAAAAGTCAGAGGGGATGGGAAACCACCGGCAAAGGATATCAGATCGGGAACCCCTTTAGTCATCTCTACCAGTTCTCTGATCATCGAAGATTTCATATTCAGAGTCTCATCTGTGTATAACTGTTTTAGATCCATTCTAACTCCTCTGTAATAATTTTCAATAGTAAATATTGATCAGATAATTAATACATTGCTGTATTACATATATCAATTCACCAATTACAACCTCCTCAACTGGGAGTCAATAAAAAATGACTTGTCAAAAAGATCCAACCTAATTATTGATTTGTAAAAAATCAGTAATGTGTTGAGGTATGGATGATTATTGATACCCTGGCGGTGATTCCGGCCAGATTAGCTTCCGAACGGCTGCCTGGTAAACCGTTAAAGTTATTAGCGGGGAAACCTCTTATTCAGAGAGTTTATGAAGCTGTAAAGGAGACAGGGTTGTTTTCTGAGATTATTATTCTGACCGATAGTGATGAGATCAAGACAAGAGCAGAACTCTTTGGCGGAAAGGCTATAATGACCTCTCCAGCATGTCAAAGTGGAACCGACAGAATCCTGGAGATCAGAGATACGCTTGCCGGTGAAGTAATAGTTAATGTTCAGGGGGACGAACCTTTTATAAATAGGAGAGCTTTAGCAGATCTGCTTGAGCTTTTCAATGATAATCAGGTTGAGCTTGCCTCGCTGATGCACAAGATTGAAGATATTGAGGAACTTAAAAGCCCAAATAACGTGAAGGTTACCGTCGATCAGAACAATTTTGCTCTCTTTTTTTCGCGAGCCTTAATACCCTACCTGCGCAATCCGGAAGATAGGTCTGTCTGTTCATATTATCGACATGTTGGAGTTTATGCCTACCGTAAAAGGATTTTAAACACCCTGGCTTCGATGAAACCGGGTATTCTGGAAAGAATAGAGAAATTAGAACAACTGAGATGGTTGGAGCATGGTCAGAAAATAAAGATGATAGAAACATCTTACGATGGCTTTGGCATTGATACCAGAGAAGACCTGGAAAAGGCTGAAGAAAGATTTTCCCGATTATTATCTTTTGATCAATGAAGTAAATTATCCCTATTAATTAGCTTTCAATTGATCTTTTTCGATGGAAAATCTTACTTCTCCATAATCTTTGTCCACTACTCGAGTATATTTGAGAATGCGAATTAACGACCCTGAGACAATCCTTTTCAAAATAATTACTGAACTCTCATTGTAATTGATGAGAGCATATCTATCAATCAGATGTTTCTTCAAATCAACTAACTCTGATTGAGCAGTTTTGATCACTTCCTTCTCGATCAGAGGATTTTGGGACATTTTAACAATTCTTTGCTTAAGGTAGGCAAGAAGTTCCTTGGTAAAGGGGGCTATACTGATTACTAATTTACATGTTTTTCTGGAGGTATGGTAACATTCATGTAGTTGGATCGTTCGGCCAGCATAAAAAATGCTATTTTGACAGTAAGCATTCTCAGACATAGTCAGGACATTCAATTCCGCGACTAATAGTGAATCTTTAAGATAACTGTTGATTTTGATCTCATTTCCACTCCCCAGGCGACTATAACTGGCGGAATCAAATTCAATGTTATTGAGAGATATAATCGTCGAATTGCTGATTTTTTTGATGCATAAAGTTTTTCCCTCAACATATAGATCGCCATTCCGGATATTCCCCTTAACTATTAGATCACCTTTCACATTGAGTTTTCCTGGCCCTATTAAATCACCCTCAACTATCAGATTACAGATTATCTCAAGCTCTCCGTTGCCAGTTGAGGAAAAACTGTTCTGCTTTCCAAGTAATAGGTTATCATTGACTCTGATTAAATTACATATAGATAGTCTGTTTTTATCATCTAAGTAAAGATAGCCATCAGCAGTAGCCATATATTGTCCGTTTTCTTCATCATAGATAACGTTTTCTCCCGAATAAAGATGACAGAGTGTAATTTTATCTTTTGGTAAAGGCACCATATTGTCGAAAACATCATAACCAGCTCTACCGGAGTCAAGAGCGTGAAAAGTACCAATAGGGCTGTTTTTACAAACTCGGGCTTTATATTCAAGATCATCAATTTTGAAATCATCACTAAATAGTAATTCTTGGTCAATCAACTGGTTATCACAACAGAGATTAAAATTGGCTTTGGGTAGCATAATCGGTGATCCTTCAGCAACCAGTATAGGTTTACCAGACTGCTTATCTATTGGAGTATCTTTTCTCTTTATTTTGGCATTATCAAAACCTGTTGCAACTCCAATCTGTCTGATCAGGTTGACGATTTCAGTTTCACTGTAGAAGGGGATATCCTTATCAAAAAGCAATTGTGCTTTCATCCCCTCTGTATCTACTGAGAGGATCACTGAACGGTCAGAACTATAATAATATTTGTCACCCATTGTTCATTCCTATAATTGATATTTGTCGTTTTAATGTATTATCCCGACGGTAAGAATAATATCTGTGATCTTCGAAAGTGCACATTGGATAATCGTGGATATTCTCATCATCTATGTCACAGGATTTTAGTTGGTGACGAACAACTCTTTTCAAGTCAAGCTTGGGATAGGTCTGATCAATATCAGTACTGGCTACAAAGTTCTCAAAGATATCTCTGGAAACTTCATAATGATTACCGCAGATCGAAGGACCAAGAACAACAATCAAATCTGAGCTATTCGAACCGTAGTTTTCTCTTATTCCTGCTATG
>CAZSVG010000008.1:3282-7222 GCA_964610195.1 uncultured Candidatus Cloacimonadota bacterium
CTATGGTTTTACCTGCAATATTCAATTCAGTTCCGGTCCTCCCGGAATGAACACCGGCGATGATTTTCTGGACTGGATCAAAAATCAAAATGGGGATACAATCTGCGTATTTGATTGCAATATAGATCCCCTTGCTATCGGTCACCAGAGCATCTGCTCCGGGGAAAACCAAAGGATAGGTGCCTTCCTGATTAGCAAGTGATTCATCATTTAAGTAAGTGATTCCATCAGCATGAATCTGTTCAGCAAAACAGAGCAATTCTGTATTGATTGTTAGATCATCAAAATGCATCTCATTTCTGCCCAAAACTTCATCGTATTCAAAATTATGGTCTCCCAACATACAGAACAATTCCTTATAATCAGGAAAAGGTCGTATTAACACTTAAAAACCTCGCTAATTTATATAAATTCTCAAACTTATCACACCCGGACAGATGAAATCATCAAAACCATGTGATAATTAAAAACTCTTTCTAGGTAAATATTCTTATCGAAAGGGTAAGATGCTATTCTTTGGATTCCAGTTCTTTAATCAGGAAGTCTATAACTTCTTTTGTTGAAGTTCCAGGAGTAAAGATCGCCTTGAATCCCTTCTCTTTTAAATGAGGAATATCTTCTTCAGGGATTACACCACCACCAAATAACAGGATATCATCAACATTTTTTTCCTTTAATAAATCAGCTACCTTGGAGAATAGAAAGTTATGAGCTCCGGAAAGAAGACTTAATCCAATAGCATCAACATCTTCTTGAATTGCAGCAGTTACGATCTGCTCAGGAGTTTGACGGATTCCGGTATAAATAACTTCCATGCCGGCATCTCTTAATGCCCTGGCAATGTATTTGGCACCCCGATCATGACCATCCAATCCAGGTTTTCCAATAAGTACTCTGATTTTTTTCATACTATTCAAGACCTCCAAGTCTAAATGGAGAAAATCTCATTTAGCGCTGTAACGTCAACTATTTTTTTCTCTGTCTGATTAAAGGCGTTAACTGCTCTCTTTTTGAGCTTTATTTATTGACACATCAATCGAGTTTAGTTATTAAGGGAAAAGAAATAAAAGTAGGAGAAGACTTTTAATGAGTTCGACAGCTGTTATCGGTGGGTTTTTTGGAGACGAAGCCAAAGCTAAAATTGTTGATGTACTGGCCAGAGATATGGATGTGGTAGCTCGATTTCAAGGGGGTAATAATGCCGGGCACACCCTTAAATTGGGAGATAAGAAATATGTTTTACACTTGATTCCCTCTGGTATTTTTTATATGAATATTATCTGTCTGATCGGGTGTGGTGTGGTTATTGACCCCTTTGCTCTCAAGGACGAGATGGAACTATTAAAACAGAGCGGTGTCAATTTTAAAAACAGATTCTTTATCGATCCCCGGGCTCATGTTGTGCTTCCTTTGCATAAAGAAATTGACCTGAAAAAGGAAAAGCGCATTAAAGGTACCAAAATCGGGACTACCGGTAGAGGTATAGGACCATGCTATACTGATAAAGCTGCCCGGGTAGGGATCAGAATGCTCGATATTCTGAAACCGGATGTATTAACTGTTCGTTTAACAGAATTGTATAAACATCATCACATGAGACCTAATCAAGCTGATATTAAGAATATGATTAACAGTCTTCTACTCTGTGGAGATTATCTGGTAGATTATATAAGACAGGTCCCATTTTTACTTGATGATTACTATAGAAAGAACCGGAATATTCTTTTTGAAGGGGCTCAAGGGACTCTATTGGATCTCAATTATGGCAGTTATCCTTATGTAACATCATCTCATACGATTTCCGGGGGTATATCAAGCAGCTTGGGTTTCTCTCCCAAGAAGATAGATCGTATTGTTGGTGTTTTTAAAAGCTATATAACCAGAGTTGGTAACGGACCGCTAGTTACCGAATTGAAAGACAAGACTGGAGATTTGATCAGAAAGAAAGGGAATGAATATGGTTCTTCGACAGGCAGACCACGTCGTTGTGGTTGGTTTGATGCGGTTGCTGCTAATTTTTCCGTCCTTATTAATGGTTTTGACGAGATTGCGCTGACTCTGCTGGATGTTCTGCAGGGTTTCGAGACGATCAAGATCTGTCATGCTTATTCGATAAATGGGAAGATTTATAATCAGTATCCATTCGATACAGAGACTCTGGAAATAGCCCAACCAGTATATCAGGAAATGCCCGGATGGAAAGAGGATATATCAAATGTCAAAAACTTTCGTAACCTGCCAATAAATGCTCAGCATTATGTCAAAGAGATAGAGAAGTTACTCAAAGTAAAAGTCAGTATTATCTCGGTTGGTCCCGAAAGAGAACAGACTATTTTTATTTGATGAAAGAGTTAACAAAAGTTATATTATGCATAAGTATGAAGAATAAAGACAAAGAGTCTAAGGAGGACAAATGAAAATTACAGTCCTGATTATGGTCCTGTTGATGTTAATATCACTGGTTCAGGCGGGAGAAGTCTTACTCGATGAAAACCATGATCTCATAGCACCCGATTTTATAGCATCTTTTTACGACTATTATTCAGTCAATCTGCTTAATACACGCATGCTGGGAATGGGTGCTACAACGGTTTCTATACAAGGTGGAATTGAGAATGCTTTGGTTAATCCTGCTGCCTTTCGAGGTGGTTTGTATAAACTTAATATAGAAGGGTTGGTAAAAAGTTCGGTTAAAGAGATGAATAGTTATGCTTCGACTGAAGATCCTGATGTAGTAGTGGAAAAGCAAAATTTGGAGTCAGGAATACCCTCCGGATTCGTTGGAATCGGCTTCTCTCCGGCACCATATCTTTCATTGGGGACATCTATATCAATACCACAAACTATCCGCTATAATCTACTCGGAAGAGCATTACCTACCGGGGCTTTTGTCGACCGTTTCCCTTCGATGCAGAACTATCAAACAACCCTTACCCTGACCGGTCACTATGAGCAGTTGAGTTTCGGATTGAATGTGATTTATAACTACTATGTTTTTAGAGATTTACGATTGATTGCTCCCCATTTCGATAGAATAAGATTTGAAGAGGGAGTCTGGAGATTGCAGCCGGGTCTATTATACAATATGGAGAAGTTTTTCTTCGGAGCCAGTTATAAATTTGCTACAGAACAAGAGATCGAAATGGGTAATACCGAACCATATTATCATATCTACAATACCCATTTCCCGGCTTTGTTAGAGACAGGAGTATCTTTTCAATATAGCGATGATATAACCATCGCCCTGGCTCTCGAGTTTGAACAAACGAGCAAGCAATATGAGGGATTTGATGATCGACTGAAATTGAAACTCGGTGTCGAAAAACAGTTCGATAATTACGATATTCGTGGTGGTTTAATCAGTATTCCCGGAATCTATACCGGTCCTTTTGCCATCCCCGAAGATACGATAACCGAAGGGGATTTCATATTTGACCCGTTACCATACGATTATGGTATTGTTGGAAAGACTGACCAGTTGTTATTAACCTTGGGTTTTACATATTATACCAGAGACATTGATCTGAGCATGGCGATGGCTAAAGACGTTTTACAGAACCTTGATCTTTTCCAGGTCGGGTTTTCAGTGAATATCAAACTTGGTGAGATCGCAAATAGAGGACAGCAAGGATTATAGCAAAACATAGATTCAGAAATTAGGGAGTATCAATTATATAGCTGATGAATAAAGACCTGATAGTTGTTATTGGAGCATACGGAAGCGGTAAAAGTGAATACGCCATCAATCTTGCCCAACTATATAAAGAAAATGGTGAAGAGGTAGCTCTCGTAGATCTCGATGTAGTAAATCCTTACTTCCGGAGTCGTGATGTCCGTGATTTTTTCACCTCGATGGATATCGAGGTCATCAGTCCTGATGGTGAGTATGGACATGCGGATCTGCCTATGATATCTCCCCGGATTGCGGGAGCAATTAAAA
>CAZSVG010000008.1:7232-12524 GCA_964610195.1 uncultured Candidatus Cloacimonadota bacterium
GATGTTGGTGGAGATCCTGCAGGTTGCCGAACCATGGGCAGATTTGTGGAAGCCATCGAACAACGGGGGTATGAAATGCACTTCGTTGTCAATACTTTACGACCCTTTACAAGCAAAGTTGATGAAATACTGGAAATGATGAAGATGCTGGAGACGGCATGTAGATTGAAGGTAACTGAGATCATTGCCAATATAAATTTGATGGAAGAGACTACTGCAGAAATGGTTAAAAATGGCCTTCAAATCCTGGATATCGTTGCTAAAAAGAGCGGAGTACTCTTTGAAAGCTATCTGGTCATTGAGAACAATGATCGGTTAATAGATGATAATATTATGGGGAAAACAAGAATAGTTCTCAACTATTATCTCCGAAAACCATGGGAATATGTTCAAAGTACAGGTATCTAATATACGATAGATTTCTTTGTTATTTGTGAACGATACTTTTCCCTTTATGAACTCCTTTCCAACGGCGATGCAACCAGAACCATTGATCGGGGTTTTCTTTTATGTAATGCTCTAAGCGGGAGTTGAAGTGCTCGACGATCCTGATAGTTTGCTCATTTTCAGGATAATCCTCAGGTAGGATGTGTTTCTCGAAAATGAATCTGTTCTCCTTATTGCCATCCCTCAAGGCAATACCCAAAACCAGAGGAGTATTGTATCTTTCTGCCAGGCGGGCAAAACCGGTAAAAACAGAGGCTTCCCTGTTCATAAAGGAGAGGTTGATCCCATCCTTACCGGCATTCTGATCGATCAGCATAACAACAATCTGATTGTTTTTTAAAGCAGCTAAAACCGGTCGCATGGTTCTGGTTTTATAAATGATCTTTATTCCGTCCCGGGCTCGTGTTCGATTCACAAAATCATTAAAATAGTTATTTCGCAAGCGTTTAATAACAACATTGAGCGGTAAATTCTGCCTGGCGATAAAGCGGCCGGCCAACTCCCAATTGCCGAGATGACCCGAGATTATGATCAATCCTCGATTTAGTTTCAGAGCATTCACAACATTCTTCCAGCCATCAATCGATATTTTTCCTGGTTCTTTCTGAACGAACATTTCCAGACTGGTCAGAGCAAGGTTTTTATATATATTACGGGTAATGATCTTTATCTCATGTTTACTTTTTGTCGGGAAAGCCTGTTTTAATTGTTCAAGAACCACCTTTTTTCTGATCCCGATTACCAGACCGAAAAAGAGAAAAAGCCGGACGATAATTTTCTTACCCAGATAGTAAGGAATTATTCTGAAAAATTGCAATACAAAGATGAATAACAGGTATTCAACCAGACTTTTTAATCTCTTTTTCTGCATAATAAATTGTTCATTTTATCCTTGATAATAACTTACATCAGTAAAAAACAGACTATCCTGTCAATCAGTAATTCTTCTGGTAAAATTACTTTTCCAGAAGAACTCATATAATTCTGATCTTCGAAGATAGTAAAGCAATACGGTGTTGTTGTTAGCAAAAGGTCATTGGATGACCAATCTTTGCTTGACTTAGAATGGGGATGGGGAAAAGTAAATTTTCTTAGGGGGTAAGAGAAATTGAATATTTTAGCTCTTGATACGACTTCCAGTTGGGGAAGTGTCGCGTTGAGTCGGGGAGAACAAATAGTATATTCCGGGTATCTAGATATCCGGGTGACCCATTCGGAAAGGTTGATGCAACAGATCGATTATGGTCTCTCTCAAAGTGAGATGAAGATAGATGATATTGAACTTTTAGCCCTCTCCAATGGACCGGGCTCGTTTACCGGGGTCAGAATTGGCTTAGCTACTGCTAAAGGGATCTGTATGGCCAGGAAAATACCACTATATCCTGTTAATACTCTTAAATTACTGGCCTATAATGTATATGGTTGCCAGCTAAACATCCTGCCATACATCGATGCTCGCATGAATGAAGTTTATGCAGCCCTCTATGATAAAGATATGCAGGAGGTAATAGCTCCAAGAAGTTCCCGACCTGATGAATTTTTAAAATTAATTAGTGGGAGAACGATGATCGTTGGTGATGGGGTAAACAAATATAGAGAGGTAATTGAAACATCCGGTAAAGATTTTATCACTGGCTTACCTCACCAGAATTATCCTCTTGCTGCTACTTTGATCAGTCTGATGTATTTTGATAGACAAATACCGGAATACGATTTCTCAGCTATTGCTGATCTGGAACCTTATTATCTCAGACAATCACAGGCAGAGTTAAAATATCAGGATAACAAGTAAGTTCATTATGTCATCAAAATCCAAACAACATACCGATAAAGCAGAGAAACTGACCAATATATATCTGGAACTATTTTTGATATTCTTTAAAGTAGGATCTATCACCTTTGGTGGTGGATATATCATGCTTCCTTTCATGTACAGGGAATTGGTGATAAGTAACAAATGGTTCAACAATGAAGAGATTGTAGATATATTCACTGTTTCTCAGTCAATTCCGGGTGCCATAGCTGTTAATGCGGCTTTCAATACCGGATTTCGCCGAGCTGGTATTATAGGAGCCTTTATATCGGTTGCCGGTGTTGTACTGCCGGCCTTCGTGGCGATATTAATCATTCTGCTCTTCTTTTTTAGTATCAGAGAAGCAGTCTGGGTTAGAAAATTTCTGGGTGGGGTAATAACTGCCTCTGCTGCCTTGATTTTTATAACTGCAATCAATCTTACCAGAGCTGTCTTGAAAAGGACATTTTTAATCAATAGTATCATTACCATATTTGTCTTCATAGCGGTGGGAGTATTCAACATAAATGCTCTTTGGATGATCCTATCCGGGATAGTTTTCGGCCTGGGGCATTATACCTGGATCAAGCTTCATAGAAAAGAGGTGAAAGTTAATGAAGAAGAGCAGCAGTAATTTTTTCTCAGATATCAAACCGGAAGAGCAAAAACCATGATCCTTACCTGGCTAAATCTCTACTTTGTTTTTTTTAAGATCGGGTTATTCAGCTTTGGTGGTGGTTATGTCATGCTACCCCTTATTTATCAGCATATAGAAATCCATCGCCTAATCCCTCTGGAAGAATTTGCCGACATAGTTGCTCTTTCTCAAATGACTCCCGGTCCAATTGCTGTGAATGCTGCGACTTATATCGGTTTCCGGAATGCCGGTTTGTTCGGAGCGATTTTTGCTACTTTGGGTGTAATATCCCCCTCAATCATAATCGTATATCTGATCTTACGGTTGATGAGGCATTTCAAAGACAATCCATTAACTCAGGCGATCTTGAATGGAGTAAAACCGGTAACTGCCGGCATGATTTTAGTAGCGAGTGTCTATTTTCTGGAAAGGAGTGTTCTAAAAGGAAGGTTTTTCAGTCTTGATTTTCTGGATATGAAGACAGGTTTTTTGAGTTATCCTGCGCTTGTTATCTTTGCGTTCGTCATTATTGCTTCGACCAAAACAAGGATCAATCCCATCATTCTGACTATATTATCGGGATTTGTGGCTATATTTATTTTCTAATCAGAACTTTCTTAGATATATAATATCTCTTAACTAACCAAGTATTTTCTTTAGAGTATCACCCAGTTGTTGCAGAGAATATGGTTTCGATAGGACTGCCTTGAAGCCATATTTTTGATATTGCGCCATGACCGGATCAGATGAATAGCCGCTGGAAACCAGACAGACAGCTTCAGGATCATACTCGATGATCTCTTTTATCGTATCTTTACCACCCATACCCCCCGGGATGGTCAGATCGAGGATAACCAGATCATATCTCATCCCAGACTCTTTCTTTTCTTTATACCTCTGGATAGCTGATCTGCCTTCGTGAGTGGCGGTCACATTGTAACCGAGGCTGGTTAACATTTCAGTGACTACATCAACCAGAACCAGATCATCATCCATCAAGAGGATTTCACCTTTACCCCGGATCTCAAATAACTGATCTTCCTTGGAAGCAACAACCTTTTTGTCTGTAGCCGGGAGGTAGATATTAAATGTGGTTCCATGCCCGATATTTGATTCCACAGTTATTCGGCCATCATGATTATCCACGATTTGATAACTTGTGGTCAAGCCGAGTCCGGTTCCATTCTTCTTAGTAGTAAAAAAGGGGTCAAATATCTTGGTCAAATGAGAAGCTGCAATTCCGATTCCACAGTCTTCGATAGTGATTCTTATATACTTACCAGCTCTCAAGCCAGGAACAGAATTATCTTTTAAATCAACATTTTCAGCCTTGATCTTGATAACACCGCCGCTAGGCATTGCCTGTTTGGAGTTGATGACCATGTTGTTGATTACCTGACTGATCTGCCCAAGATCTGCTTCGACATTCATCAAATCTTCAGCAATATCATATTCGCAACTGACCGCTGAACCATGAGTGGCAAAAGCGGAAGATTCTTCAATAGTCTCCTTGACTGAAGCAGTTTTCCTGATTGGTGCTCCTCCCAGAGAGAAAGTAAGAAGTTGCTGGGTCAGATCTTTAGCCCGAATCGACGCTTTTTCCGCTTCTTCCAGTCTCTTATCAAGTTTCGGATTGGTTCTGGCAATCATCGTTCTGGCCAGGGTGATATTGCCCATAATGGTGGTCAGAATGTTGTTGAAATCATGAGCGATACCTCCGGCTAATAATCCAATTGAATCAAGCTTGGCTCTCTTCTGAATTTCTTCCTCATATTTTTTTCGTTCGCTAATATCGCGGAAGACCAGAATGACTCCAATGAGTTTCCCATCACGGTCTTTAATGGGAGCGGCGCTATCTTCGATCAGGTGTTCAATACCATCTTTGGATACCAGGATGGTATGGTTGTTAGTTCTGACGGTTTCTTTAGAGTTTAAAACCTTATTGACCAAGTTTTCACTCAGCTTACGGCTAGATTCATCTATAATGTTAAATACATCTTCGATACTCTTATTTTCTGCTTCGCTCTGTTTCCAGCCGGTAAGATCTTCAGCATTTTTGTTAAGCAGCAGGACTTTACCGTTGATGTCGGTAGCGATAACTCCATCACCGATTGAGCCCAGCATGACAATCAATCTCTCTTTTTCTTCGAAGAATAGATCGAGAGCTTGATGTAACTCACTGATGTCCAGATATATACCGAAAATCCCGACCTGTTTGCCGCCAATGATCACCGGGATACCGAATACTTTAACATTAATATTTTTCCCGGCTTTGGTTTTTCTGACAGTCTCTAATTCAACTACTTCACCTTTATGTGTTGTACCGGAAAGCTTGTCAGCTTCTTCTTTAAGAGTTTCTGGGACTAACAGCTCGTTTATCTTATGATAGATGGATTCATCTTGAGAGTATCCGAAA
>CAZSVG010000009.1:0-12336 GCA_964610195.1 uncultured Candidatus Cloacimonadota bacterium
TTCCAGTTTAGAAGAATATGATCATAACTTGGTATTGCCGACAGGTTAGCCGGCGGCAGTAATTCCCCGGCTGCAACGGAGAAATTATCAATGTGCCAGTAATCGATGTTATAGTTATTCTCACCGTGAGCCCGGAAACGGATTTTGAACAACCGGTCAGCGACATATTCGCTGATATCATAACTCAAAGTAGTCCAGGGGATGTTTCCACCCTGATTATTGAATGTATTGATGGTAATCCATTCTGTACCATTAAAAACCTCGAAGGATAGTTGTTCGACAGTTGCAGTATCGTAATTACTGAGGTAGAGATCGAATTGAGCGAGGATATAGTTGATCCCGCTACCATTCAGAGTGTGGCTGGCAAGGTCCTGGCTGTAGTTGGTGACATTAGGCAGGAAATAGAACCTGGCAGAGGGTTCCGGATTGCCGAGAGCCCCGAAGACCGACCAGTTAGCATCAGCTTGCCAGTTATTGGTGACGAAGTCATTTGATGTCCACTCTTCCGTGAAGGGTAATTCAAAAGGCGACAGATCAAGAGTAATGTTATCCAGGTACCACCAGTTGATATTGAAACTATTCTGTCCGTGAGCCCGGAAGCGGATCTTGAACTGCCGATTTGCTGCCTGTGGCGTAATATCGTATAGAAAAGTAGTCCAGTAGAAACTCCCTTCCTGATTGTTGAAGGTCGTGATCGTGATCCAACTGCTTCCATCGTAAACTTCGAAGGACATCTGTTCCAGGGTCAAAGTATTATAAGTGCTTAAAAAGAGGTCGAAACTGGCACTGACATTATCGTATCCGCTCGCATCTATATCCCAGCTGAGCAGATCATGGTTATAATCTGCCTGGAGAGGACTGAAATTGAATTGAGCAGTCGGGGCAGGATTACCGTTTACTGCCGAAATAAACCAGTTGGTATCTTCGGCAGTCCAGAGATTGGCGGCTAAATCACCGGAAACCCACTCTTCGTTGAAGGGTAGCTGTAATGGTCCTATATCCAGTTCTATGTTATCCAGACGCCAGAAGTTGATATTTTCACTATTCACTCCGTGAGCCCGGAAGCGGATCTTGAAAACCCGATTGGCTGCATATAGACTGATATCGTATGGATAGGTCGTCCAGTTGATATTCCCCCCCTGATTGGTGAAATGGGTTATCGCGTTCCATGAGGAGCCATCGAAAACTTCGAAGGAGAGCCACTCGATAGTATCGTAACTGAAGTTGCTGAAGTTGAGATCGAAGCTGGCCGATACATTCTGATAGCCGGTGGCATCAATATCCCAGCTCAGCAATTCCAGATTATAATTGGTCTGCATTGGACTGTAATAGAACTGAGCTGATGGTGCCGGATTACCAAATGCCACGACACTCCAGTTATTCTGGGCAGTCCAGTGGTTTTCTGTGAAATTATTGGTAATCCAGGTTTCATTGAATGGAATTATCAGTGGATCGGGAGGAGGTAACTCCTCTCCCCGCCATTCTGCATCGTAGAAGACACAGAGATCATTGGGAGCAGTCGAATAATGGGCAGACCAGGCCACGGCACTTCCCATATCGATGACAAATCCCTCCGGGGCAGGTTTGACAATAATAGAATTGATGTCATTCTGACTCATATTCAGGGTTGAACTCTTGATCTGTTCAGCTGTGGTCCAGGCAGAGTAGCTCAAATTGACCGCCTTTCTGATGAAAACCTCGGTGGGGAGTTTTGTATAGCTGATATAGACATCTGAACCCCCGTTCAGGGTCTTATATGACGAAACATTGGGAAACCGCTCATCAGCAGAGGTAGCTGCCAACATAGTATTGGTGAAAAAAGTTGCTCCTCCGTCGGTCGAGTATGAGCAGTGGATATCTCTGTCGGTATCACTGTACCAGTATTCATAGGTCACGATAATATTACTCTGGGTAACATAACGAACCTGGGGGAAGCGAAAATGTTTGTTAACTGCTGTTGAGATGGTAATCGGGGCACTCCAGCTCGTCCCTCCATTGGTTGAGATCACCAGTTTTATGGCATCGTAACTACCCACTCTGTCCACATAGGCGATGGCAATCCGGGAGACATGACAATCAATAGATAAATACTGATAATTCCAAGCTACAGCACTGCTTAAAGTGGTTACGGTTGTTTCCGGAGAAGTCCAGGAGTCACCACCATTGGTACTCCTTCTGAACCTGATACTTGGTGTCCCGGAATCATTGATCCAGGCAGCATAGACATAGGGTACTGTGGGATAATGAACATAATCCGAAGTTACTGCCGGGCGATGCAATATTTGCCCACCCTCTGCATTTAACGGGATGTTCATGGAAGCACTCGAAAGATTAGTTGTCATAAATGTCTTGAAGTAGATGTCATAATCGTTGTCGTTGAATTTTTCTACAAAGATCAAACCCATCACTGCTTCCTGGACCTGGGTAAGTTTAGGTTGCGTCACCGGAAAATCTGTTGACCCGGTAATGACTAACTGATTCGAAGCATCTGTTCCGAACGATTCACCATGATTTGTGCTTCGTCTGACAACAATATCCTTGGGAGCTGAAGTTCCGGACCAGCGTTCGATGGCAATGAATACCCGTTCGGGATTGTTATAATCATAGCTCATTGAAGCGTGCCGTTCGTGATTGGTAGATGAAAATGCCCAGACATCGTCATCCCAACGAGTACTTTCCTCTTTTCTCTCCTCCACGATCTCCGATTCTGAGATGTTCTGTGGGTTCTGACCTTGACGGCGTCTATCCTGTCCGTTCAGAGATGATCCGATGAAGATAAAAGCCGTTAAAATCAGGATATAAATAAAAATTCGATCTCTTCTCTGCATGGCAACCTCCATGATTTGATAACTGATACAGGGTAATAACTAAAGTTTCTGTCAGTCTTCTTATATATGAATTTGAGTTGTTCTTCTGTGCTCACTATCGAAGCAAACAAACTAAATACGAAATCATGTAAGTCATGTTAACTCGAGCAAATGACGGAAATCCCGCTTTTTACAGCAATCAGCTCATGAAACCAACGAGTTAGCTTACAAATTACTTTTACAATAATGCTGATGATTGTCAAGATATTTCTTGTAATTTACAGACTAAAAAGATTATAAGATTACATAAAACGCTATTATAACGCTATTTTATTTTATCAATATCTATAATTGTCTCTTAAAAGCTTAATTTAAAGGCATTGTAGCTGATCAAATCCCTTATATAACAGTGTTTGGTTGCCTGGGAAATCTAACATCATAATGCTCTTTTCAATTAGCTTTTCTTTGTTCAGACTCTGAGTTTCAGAGATAATAGACTATTTGTTCTGTGCAGCAGTACAACTTCCTCCCCCTTTTTCACTAATAACTACATAGCTGATATCTAACAAACGCATTTCTTTCTTCCTGCTCTTCTTCCTCTGGTTTTTCATTCAGCATTAATAATTCTGCGCAGCAGGAACTTTCTGCAGAATTTTCTCAGTAATATTAAGACTAATGGCCAGCAGGATATATTTTAAGATTCGGTATAAATTAACTTGACAATTTAAAACCAAATAAATTAATAAACCATATTAGTTGGAATGAGTTAACTCTTGAAAGGAGTTGTGAATGACTAAGCTTGGAATTGATTTTTGTTTTTACTAAAGAGGAGGAGAACCTTCCTCGTTTTTTAATGACAAACCTTATCATATCTCTATCCATTGTTCAGGAGGTGAACATGAGATATTTTGTTATAATTTTTTTGTTGTTTTTATTGATTCTCAATCTGTCGGCAGAACGGAATCTCGTATATAATCCGACCTCTATCATCTTCGAGGCGATTCTGATCGGCACCTCATCATATCCGATGGACATTATTATCATCAATGATTCCGACCAGACACTTGAGATTACAGCTTCAGAACTGATCTTAACCGGTAACGACCCTGACCAGTTTATCTGGGATGACCTGTATCTTCCGGTTCAGCTTGCTCCGGGTCAGGATGTTCAGATCCCGGTACAGTTCGTTCCAACGACCAGAGGGTTGAAAACAGCCATTCTGAGGATAACCGATCCAGGAACTGAGATCGATTTCGATGTCCCCCTAACCGGTCATGCCATATCCGAATCCTCGCTCTATGAAGGTTTCGAAGAAGCAACATTTCCACCACAGGGGTGGAGCATCTATAACGGGGGAGACGACTTCACCTGGATCAGAGATGAATATTTTGCCAGGACCGGAACAGGCTGTGCCATGCTCGGCTTCAATCTTGAAAATGCTCAAGATGACTGGCTGATCACCCCGAGACTTTTCGTATCTGAAGATGATAGATCCTTTTCTTTCTGGGCGATGAAATCAGATGGGAATCCCTATTACTTTGACATTAAGCTGTCGATTTTCGGTAATGATTTTGCCGATTTCACCAATATCCTGGGGAGCAATGTCGAACTGACGGAAGACTATGTCTATACCTTCTATAGCTTTGATCTGGAAGCCTACATCGGTGAACCCATCTATCTGGCGATCCACAAAGCAGGTTTGGAAAGCTGCGATCTCTATATTGATGATATTGCCGGACCGGAGTTGTATCTTTTCAACGATGTTCCCGATCCACCGGTATTGGAATATCCTGAGAATGAAGCTACCGGACTCTCCATCACCGGTTTCGAATTAACCTGGTTACCTGCTTCCTCAGGGGAACCGGTCACAGGTTATTCTTTTAGCATGGCTTCTTCATCCGATTCGCTGTTTACTGTTGATGCCTGGAATGCAATGATCGGTAACCCCGAAACGCCCTCTTACAATCCCTTTGTGGGTGGTTTTACCTATGAGTTCAGCGCAACTTATTTCTGGGCTGTGCAATCATATAATGATTTTGGTTTCAGTGTCTCTTCAGAAATCAGGTCATTTACGATTGAAGAACCTTTAGTTACTATTTTTCCCTACTATGAGGATTTCGACGGGTATTTCCCACCCCCGGGCTGGGAGAATATCAAGATCTCCGGGATTGGAGAACCGGGGACCTGGGATAGCGTTAGTTACGGAACTTTTCCGATCTGTTACCCGTTCGGTTATGCCATGGCTCGCTATAACTGTCTCTTTCTGGAACCTGATACCCGGGGTGCTCTGATAACCCGTCCTCTGGAGATACCGATCGGCGAGACCTACCGGATCAGGTTTTACATGTTCAGAGATTATTATTATCCCGAAGCAGACGATCGGTTGCATATCTACATCAATGACTTACCCTCCCTGATGGATGCCACGGAGCTTGCTGTTTTCAGCCGTTACTATCAGCATGAACCGGCTGAGATCAATCCCAATCTCTGGTATGAATATACTGTTGATCTCCCGGTTCAGGAATCGCGTAATCCGTTATATGTCATTCTGGAGGGTGAAAGCCAGTTTGGAGCAAATATCTTTCTCGACGAATTCTTCATAGAGGAAGTGATTGTTACCCCGGTTCCCAATCTGAGCTATTATCCCGACAGTATCGATTTCGGTCAACATATGCTGGAGAGTCTGAGCGAATATATTAATGTCGTTGTTTCCAATGTCGGGGAAGGTTTACTCGAACTTGGAGTTGACGATATCTTCATTGACGGGTACTTTGCCGATCAATTCGAGATCGATTATAGCAACCTGCCAGCCTCTCTGGCTAATAATGAGTCGGTCAATATTCCGGTTAGATATGTTCCTACGATCCCGGGTCCTGTATCGGCGATTATGGGGATCTATTATAATTTCCAGGTGTATAATGTTGCCCTTTCCGGAGAGGCGGTTTTGGGTTGGCAGGTGACTATCGGCTCCGGGACCGACATCTCGCTGCATCTCCCGATCTATCCCTATTATGAGAACAATTACTCTCAGAGTATCTATCTCCAATCCGAGATCGATCTCGACGGTCAGAATATCGTCGTCTTATCCTATTACTGGAACGGTCTGGGAGTAGCTTATGATAGTAACGAATGGACTGTTTACATGGGTCATACATCAATGACGGAATTCAGCTCTACCGATGACTGGATACCGATGTCGGGAATGAGCCAGGTCTATAACGGTCCGGTGGAGCTGCAGGCAGCAGAGGGTTGGGTCGATCTGATCCTCGATAATCCCTTCCCTTACAACAATATCGACAACCTCGTTATCGCTGTGCTGGAAAATGTTCCGGGTATGGCTTATGGTGATCTCGGTTTCTTTTGTACTGAAACGGCAATGAATCGGAGTATAGCCTTCTATACAGACGAAGAGATCGATCCTGCCGGGCTGCCATTAGGTGTTGGACTTATTAAAGCGGGATTTCCCAATATCATGCTCGGTCTGAATGATGATGAACTGATACCGGTCTTTCAAATAAATCCGGGAATGCTCGATTTTGGTTATATTGTGCTCGGGACAACTAAAACCCTTCAGGTCACTTTGAGCAATGTCGGTCATGGAACGCTCGACATTTATTCTCTCACCGATATGTTTCCGGGAACGGTCTTTTCGATCTTGAACGATCCGACCCCCGTTTCCCTGGATCATGATCAAAGTGTCTCGTTCCAGGTGAGATATGAACCTGAATAT
The DNA here is from genome assembly GCA_964610195.1 of uncultured Candidatus Cloacimonadota bacterium. Lineage (GTDB taxonomy): Bacteria > Cloacimonadota > Cloacimonadia > Cloacimonadales > JAJBBL01 > JAHYIR01. The sequence goes on from CAZSVG010000009.1 coordinate 6,538, forward strand.
GACAATTCACACGATGAAACCGTCATCAATATCGAATTCTCTGATGATAATTATCTGTTGAACATCAGCGGTTACGGGATTGAAGCTGTTATCGAATTCCCCTGGTTCGAGGATTTCGAAACGATGATCTTTCCACCTGATAGATGGAGAGTGGTCGATCTCTCCGGATTCGATGTCAGCTGGACAGAGAACGGGGAGATCAATCATACCCCGGATGGGATGTTTTCCGCATATCACGAGTCTAACTACCTCGAATTAGATGACGATTGGCTGGTGACTCCACCCCTTTCCATTCCCTTAGAGTATGATTGGGAACTGAACTTCTGGTCATATCTGGTTAACATAATGGATTATGATCAGAGCGGTGTTTTTATCAGTACAACATCGCCAATACCACCAAGCGGTTTTACTGAGCTCTGGACCCCTTCAGAGATCAACACCGGCTGGAGTGAGATCTTTGTCGATCTGAATCCCTACCGGGGGCAAACCATCTACCTCGGTTTTCGTTATACCGGTTTTGGGGCGCATATCTGGGCAGTTGACGACATCAAAGTTTATTCTGTTAACATCCCGACAGATGATTTACCTCCGGAGATCATTCATTTACCGGTTCTCAATACCCTGCGCAGCGATATTCCCTACCGGGTCATGGCGGAAATAATTGATGATCCCTTTTATAACAGCCCTATAGGCTCAGCAAAGGTAATTTATTCGGTCAATGACGGACAATTCCTGGAAATTGAGATGATCAATGAATACGGAGATATCTATTATGCCGATATACCGGCTCAAAACCCTGATTCAGAGATCACCTATTTTCTCTGGGCAGAAGATATCTATTACAACAATATTATGTATGGTGAATATTTCTTTACAGTAGCAGATCCGGTCTGGATAAGATACGATTCCGGCTTCATTACCGGCTTGGAAACCAGCTATACGACATTCGGGGCTGCCAATTACTTCGAGAATCCCTACTATGGTACCGATATCCCGCTCCAGCTTCTGCAAGTTGACGGAATGATTGAAATACCAACCCTGGTTACCCTGGAGATCTATTCTTTCAACTCCTGGCAGCATATGGAGCTCAAGCATACTGAGCAGGTCTATATGGAAAATATTACAACCATAGATCTATCTGCAGAAAATATCACCATCTTTGATCAGTACTTCCTGATCGGTTTCTTTGGTATTCCTCCCGGTCGTTCCTTCGGGGTCAACAATATGTATGATTATGGAATGTCCCTGATCTACCTGATGGGTGATACTATCCTTCCTCTGGAAGATAAAGCCTGGTACATCGGGGCATATCTCGGTACCGGAGCGACAATTTTACCCGTTCCGCAGGTTAGTATCAATATGATACCCGGCATCGGAGCAGAACTCTCCTGGGACTTTATCGAAGGAGCGAATAGCTACCGGGTCTATGGATCTGATAATCCTTCCGATCCTGATCCCTGGAACCTCTTGATCGTTACCGATGATCATAACTTCGTCTATACCGGTTCGGAGCAGCATTATTTCTTCAAAGTCGTCGCTTCGAGTGAGTATCCTTCCCGCTCTACAGAGAGATTGATCGAGAGGGAATAAAGAAATTAATATCCTTAATCACCCTTGATAGGAGCGGAGCTCCATTTGGGTGGTGGGGGAATGTCTCTTGAAACCTGACATTTCATGTTAGGATATGTTGCGTCACCCCTCCGGGGTTTCAAAGGATTAATAGAGCTAGCAAGCTCCGAAGCTGCCAAATAGCAGATTTTTACCTGGGTTTTCGAAATTTTTTTTATTCGTGTCCTTTTGTGCTTTTTTTGTGTCCTTTCGTGGACGAATCGCTTGCTTCTCTCTCAATAGCCTTGCTACACTTCCGCAGGTTTTTTTCTAACACCTAACACCTAAAAACTATCTTTTCTTCTTTTTTCTTGCCTTTTCTTGAATAGTAATTCCTATGACATCAAAGAAGCTAAAGAGTTTAATGGAGCTTTGGATGGCAATGAATAGCAAAATATTAAAAAATGGAGAAATAAACCTGCATTTCAACCGTATTCGGCAACTATGCAAAAAAAACAAGGTAAGAACCCTATTTGCTTTTGGATCTTTTATCCAGGGGAATTATACATCGGAGAGCGATATAGATCTTCTCGTTGACATAGATGAAAGTGATCCATTATCTTATGCTGATTATTATTTTGATTTGAAATTCAAGCTGGAATTAATTTTTAACAGACCTGTCGATCTTCTGGAATTAAGAACTCTAAAAAACCCATATTTAAAGGATGAGATTGATAAGACAAAGGTTTTACTTTATGGAAACGAAGATAAAAACCTGGTTAGCTGATATCAAACAAGCGATAGCAGAAATCAAAGAATTTATACCGTCAGAAAAAGATTTCTTGCTATATCAGAAAGATCTGAAAGCCAAACGTGCTACAGAAAGAAATATTGAGATCATAGGTGAGGCAATGAGCCGAATTCTCAAGCTAAATCCTGATTTTCCGCTAAAGAGCGCCCGCAAAATTGTCGCTACCAGAAACAGAATTATACATGGTTATGATACGGTTTCTGAAGAGATACTCTGGTCAATAATTATCAAAGATCTGCCGAGGTTAGAAAAAGAGATTGACCTTCTTTTAAACAAGAAATCATAAAGAAAATCTCAAATTGTCTCTCTTCTTGCTCTAGTCTCTCCTGTTATACCCAAACCTAACTCTCTAAAACCTAACACCTAAAACCTAATTCGTGTCTATTCTTGGAGGACGCTTGCTTCTCTCCCAATGGACTTGCTGTACTCCCGCAGGTTTTTTTCTAACACCTAACACCTAACACCTAATTAGTGTCTCTTTGTGTTTTTTTGTGTCCATTCGTGGACGAATCGCTTGCTTCCCTCCCAATGGACTTGCTGTACTCCCACTGGCTTTTTCTAAAACCTAACACCTAACACCTAATTAGTGTCTCTTTGTGTTTTTTTTGTGTCCATTCGTGGTCAAATCGCTTGCTTTTCTCCCTCTGGTTTTTTTTCATCATTCATCATTCATAATTCAGCATTGACCAAGCTTGCTCTCCTCCCGTAGGTTTTTCTCCCCCTCGTCCCCTCGCCTCATCGCCCCCTCTTATCCAACTCTCTCCGCCGTCACTACCTCCACCTCCTTCATCCCCTCTCTCCAGACCAGATATTTCTGCTCCTTCTCCCCCCGGAAATCGAAGATTTTATAGTTCCCTTTCGCATCCATGGCGTGGATCGTTACCGAACCCAAAAATCCATCTTTCAGATGTTTCAGATCTTTTATTGCTTCCTGTACCGCCTCTTCGACCGTCATCCCCATCTTCAGGTAAAGAACCACACTCCGGGCTGAGCAGCATCTAATCGTCATCTCACCCGTACAGGTACAGGCACATGCTCCGTAACGGCTGTCGGCATAGATCCCCGCCCCGATGACCGGGCTGTCTCCCAATCTGCCCGGATACTTGGCAGCCCAGCCGGAAGTACTCGTAGCTGCCGAGATCTTTCCTCTGTGATCCTGTGCCAGATAGACGATCGTATCGAACCTCTTTTCCGGATCAAAAGGATGAATATCGAGCTCAAGGAGGTTCAGATCGGGGAATTTCTTTAATTGCTCCGGGCTCAGGCTCTTTTTCACCACCGAGAACCATTTCTCTCTGATCTCCGGGGTCAGTTCATCAATTTTAACCGCTCCGATCTCGGCAGCGAACCTGGCAGCCCCTTCTCCCACGAGGATCTCATGATCCAGTCGCTTCAACACCTCCAGGGCAATCTCCACCGGATGAAGATAACCCTTTAGAGCCCCCACCGCCCCCGTGCGGAGTGAATTTCCATCCATCACCGAGGCATCGAGTTCAATCTCCCCGATAAGGTTCGGCCAGCTGTTTCGACCTGCCGAATGGATCTCCAGATCTGCTTCCACGAGCTTAATCCCCTCAACAATACTCTCCAGTCCATCCCCTTTATCCCTCAACATTTGTAGCGCTTTCCGGATACCGCTTTTCCCTTCATAATTGGCTATCAGGATCATAATTTTAACCTCTCGTTATTGGGACAACTCAGATATCATCCTTCAGAATATCGATGGTTTGGAGGGCCCTTCTTTGTCAATTACCTTCTTTAATAACCCTCGACAATGCACCTAAACCAACCCCCGAAGCACTCACCCATCGATACGATCAGCTTCGCTGGATCACTCAGGATGACAATGTTTTGTAGCATAGACTTTAGTCTGTGCCTTTTTTACCATAGACTTCGGTCTGTGATCTGTCAGCCCTTCGATACATTCTGCACCAAATTTTAGGGTAACATTGAATAGAGCAAACAAATTTGGTGCAGAACACTCAGGGTGACAGTTTTTTGTAGCATAAACTTTAGTCTGTACCTTTTGTACCATAGACTTTATTCTGTAATCCAAATCCCATCGGACTCGCTTTTACTTTAATATTTTTAGCCCTGGAAGGGCGTAACATCATAGTCTGAGGTAAAGCCTCAGGTATGGGTCGCAGACCCATTTGGGTGGCGGGTGGGTTAATCCTTGAATTCCTGACACTCCGTGTCAGGCTATGTTGTGAAACCCCTCCGGGGTTCTGTCATCCTGAGTAATTCGGCTTTTGGTCGAATTTTATCGAAGGATTCTACATCCCAATGGACTTGCTCTTCTACCGCAGGTTGTGAATTATTCTTTTTTCATTATTAATTATTCATTGCTGCGAAGCAGTAACGTCCCGCTGGTTATTTCAATTCATCATTTATAATTAAGCATTGACTTCGTCGAGCTCGGTAACAGCCACAGAGAAGTAATTTCCTCGGTTCGAGCGTAACAAAGAGGAGTCGAGACATCTCATATTGCTTGATTTACTCCCTCCGAATTTAATTTTTAATTGCTGCAAAGCAGTAATCTCCCGATGGCCTAGCTCTGCTTTCTTCAGTATTACTGATATCAAAAAAGCAAGCATCTCTCTGCTAAAAAACTGTGGACAAAATCAACAGTCTTAATTTTATATTAACAAAAGCAATAAAAATGGGTAAGTTGATAACCATAATGCCTGAAAGTTAAATGCTTTTTAAAACTTGAAACCTTAGGGCCAATTGAGGAGGAATGAGATGAGACAGTGGTACTATGCTGTTGGAGAAACCATCAATGGTCCAATCAATGAAACAGAATTGATCAAGCTTTTTTCTGATGAATCTTTACCCCCTCAGACCCTTGTATGGACAGAGGATATGAAAAAATGGCAGGAAGCAACATCCTTCAGGGAATTGATACCAGCGGAAGAAATATCGTCATCACAATATAATCCAGATGTTATCAATACTTCGGAAAATGATTTAGAAAGAGAACCTCTATCGAAGCCATCAGTATCACAACTCCGTCCATTTAACAGGTTTTGGGCCAGAATTATCGACGACTTTCTGTTTCAAACGATTCTTACAATTATCTATATTATTATTGTGCCATCTGTTATGATGTTTAACTGGATGATATTGGCAATGATCTTTAAAGCGCTCTTTGTTTTTTGTGAGGCGTTTATGATATCAACCTGGAGTTCTACCCCGGGGAAGTTTTTATTCAATATTCAGGTCAGAATGCATAATGGATTAAAACTGACATATGGACAAGCTCTTTCTCGGTCGATTAATGTTTGGATTAGGGGAGAAGCTTTGGGCATTCCATTTGTTTTATTTATTACCAGGTTAATGGCTTATAATAAATTGATTACCATCGGTGCAACCTCTTGGGATATGGCAGGAGGGTATAATGTAATCCATAATAAAATTGGAATTATCAGAATTATGGC